>CAMOOV010000033.1 GCA_946621745.1 uncultured Ruminococcus sp. | reverse complement strand
GGGGTTTGGGGCGGAGCCCCAATATAAATCCGTCGGAGACACCACTAAACTCCGGATTTATAGATAATTCGTTGCCGAAGCAACAAGATCAGCCGAGCGGGGCGCGGCCCTGCCGACCCGGACGGAGCACAGAGGCGGGAACTGCCTGTTCCTCGCAGAATTCGCAGACTGTCCGTCCGCCGAGCTGCCGGAACGAATGCGGAAGATAATGCTCCTGCGCGGTAATGCATTTCGGATTGACGCAGCGGAGTGATTCATCCGGTGCGCCGTGCATCAGCGGAACCGCAGTCTCGCTTTCGAGCAGCCGCAGGATCAGCGCCATGCGGACATACATTCCGTACTGCGCCTGCTTGAAGTAGAGCGCGCGCGGATCGTCATCGACCGCGATCTCAATTTCATCGACACGCGGCAGCGGATGCAGAACGGTCAGATCCGGCTTTGCACGCTGCATCTTGTCAGTCGTCAGGCGGTAAACATCCTTCTGCGCGAGATAATCGGTATCCGAAGCGAAGCGCTCCCGCTGGATGCGCGTCATATACAGCACATCCAGATCGCCGATCACGGCATCGAGCGAGGATTCCAGACGGTATTCGCAGCCGGATTCGCGCAGGATCTTCGTGATATAATCCGGCACCTGAAGCTCCGGCGTCGAGATCAGAATGAATTTGTTGCCCTCATAGCAGGAGAGCGCCTTGCAGAGCGAATGGACGGTTCTGCCGTAGAGCAGGTCGCCGCAAAGTCCGACGGTAAGATGATCGAGCCTCCCCTTTTCCATTCGGAGCGTCAGCAGATCGGTCAGCGTCTGTGTCGGATGCAGATGCCCGCCGTCGCCGGCGTTGACGACCGGACAGTCCGCCGTCAGCGCTGCAGCCTTTGCCGTACCCGCGAACGGATGCCGGATAATGAGAATATCGGAATAGGAGCTGACGACCTTTGTCGTATCCTTGATGTTCTCGCCCTTGGAGACCGAGCTGCTCATCGGATTGTCAAAGCCGATGATGCTGCCGCCGAGACGGATCATCGCGGACTGAAAGCTCATCTGTGTGCGGGTGGACGGCTCATAGAAAAGCGTCGCCATGATCTTTCCCGCGCAGGCCTGCACATAGCGCTGCGGGTGCGCATATATGGATGCGCCGAGTGAAATGACCTTGTTCCACCACTCCACCGGATAATCGTTCAGGTCGATCAGATGGGAATATTTTTGCTCGCTCATTTTCATTTCCTCCGCTCGTTAGATTTCAGTATCGGCATCGGCGCCGCATTATGCAGCATCCCCGAAATAGACCTTATACCAGACAAGGAACATATAGACCGTCCAGATGCGGCGGCTGTTGTCAGCCTTGCCGTTTTTGTGATCCTCCAGCAGCCTGACAAGCAGATCTGTATGGAAGAACTTTTCTGCATCGGCAGAGGTGAACGCATTCCGCACGGTGCTGAAGCAGTCATCCTGCCGCAGCCAGACGCGGATCGGCACCGGAAAGCCGAGCTTTTTCTTTGCGGAGGTATCGGCGGTCGCGGGCGGAGTATCACGCTTTGCCGCGAGCCGGAGTGCATATTTTGTTGTATACGGCGTTTTTTCATCCGTCGCGACATTATGCGTCACGCGGAATTTTGTCGGGATCTTCTCCGCGACGGCCATAAGCTCTTTATCGAGGAACGGCACGCGCAGCTCCAGCGAATGCGCCATGCTCATCTTGTCTGCTTTCAGCAGGATATCGCCGGTCATCCAGAGATGCAGATCGAGATACTGCATTTTCGTGACGGCATCCTGATCGCTGACGGCATCATAAAACGGCTTTGTGATCTCGGTCGGATCGGCCGCGTCGGTCTTGATCTTCAGGAGCGCCTTGCGTTCCTCCGGCGTGAACATATAGGCATTGCCGATGAAGCGTTCCTCCAGCGTTCTGCCCTTGCGGACGAAGAAATTGACGCCGCGCTTTGCGGGCAGCAGGCTTGCGGCATTTGCGATCCCGCGCCGCAGACGCATCGGGAGCCTGTCATACCATGTGCCGTCCGGCTCGCTGTAGACATTATAGCCGCCGAAGATTTCATCGGCGCCCTCGCCGGAAAGCACGACCTTGACCTGCTCCGCCGCGAGCTTACATACGAAATAGAGTGCGATGCAGGAGGGATCCGCGAGCGGTTCATCCATCTGATACTGTACCGTCGGGATCGCATCCCAGTACTCCTGCTGGGAGATGATATGACTGTAATTTTCCTTGCCGATCAGACGGGAAAAGCGCTTTGCCCAGCCGATCTCATTATATTTTTCATCGGAGCCGAAGCCGACGGTGAAGGTCTTGCTGACATTCGCAGCGGCGGCGACATAGCTCGAATCGACGCCGGAGGAAAGGAAGCTGCCGACCTCGACATCCGCGATCTTATGCGCTTCGACGGAATCGCGGAAGGTCTCGGAGATCCTGCGCACCCAGTCGCCGAGCAGCGGGGAATCGTCAGCGTCAAAATGCACATCCCAATAGCGCTTGACGGTCAGCGTCCCGTTCTCCCAGAGGAAATAATGCGCGGCGGGGAGCTTTTTGACGCCCTTGAAAAAGGTATCCTCTGTCGGGGAATACTGGAAGGTGAGATATTGCTCCAGCGCGGCGGTATTCAGCTCCTTGCGGAAATCGGGATGCGGGAGGAATGCCTTGATCTCGCTGCCGAACATGAATGTGCCGTTCATCTCGGCGTAGTACATCGGCTTGATGCCGAAGAAATCGCGTGCGCCGAAAAGCGTATGCTTTTTCGTGTCCCAGATGATAAAGGAGAACATTCCGCGCAGGCGGCTGAGCAGCTCCGTGCCGTATTCCTCATAGCCGTGGATCAGCACCTCGGAATCGGTCTCTGTGCGGAACTGATGCCCTGCGGCGATCAGCTCCTCACGGAGGGGCTTGTAGTTGTAGATCTCGCCGTTGAAGATGAGGACGAGCGAGCGGTCTTCATTATAGATCGGCTGGTCGCCCTGTTCGGAGATGTCTATGATTGAGAGACGGCAGTGGCCGAGCGCAACGCCGCTGTCAAGATAGGTGCCGCTGGCGTCGGGGCCTCTGTGCCTGATTTTTGTCATCATCGCTTGCAGTATGTCGGCAGCGTTGTCCGCAGGGTTTGTGAATCCGACGATTCCGCACATAGTACAATGCCTCCTTTTTTTATCGAAAAAAGTCTGCTATTCCATATTATACTACATTTTCGTCATTTTGGCAAGTGGCCGGAGCCCATAAGGTGCAGACAATCACAGAAAACAAACATCCCGGCCGCTTCTGAAACGGCCGGGATGCGGTTATGATTCGGTTGTGTGCGGATGCGGAGATCACTCCTCCTCGTCGTCGCTCTTGACGCTTGCGATGACTTCATCCAGCAGATTCGACGGCAGCGGCTCATAGCGCAGGAACTCGAATGTGAATTCGCCCATGCCCTTTGCGACCTGACGCAGATACATCGTGAAGTCATGCATCTCGCGGATCGGTGCTTCCGCCTGAATGACGGTCATGCCGTCGCCGGCGGGTTCCATGCCCAGCACTCTGCCGCGGCGCTTGTTCAGATCGCCCATGATATCGCCGGTCTTGTCATCCGGGATCGTGACGCTCAGCGAGCCGATCGGCTCCAGCATGATCGGATCCGCCTGCTTCATGCCCTCCTTGAACGCGAGCGATGCCGCGATCTTGAATGCCATTTCAGAGGAATCGACCGGATGATAGGAACCGTCGAGCAGTGTCGCCTTGATGCCGACGACCGGGCAGCCTGCGAGGACGCCCTTCTTGACGCTGTCCTGGAGACCTTTTTCGATTGCCGGGAAGAAATTCTTCGGAACGGATCCGCCGAAGATCTTCTCCTCAAAGACGAGCGATTCGCTGTCGGTCGGCTCGAATTCGATCCAGACATCACCGAACTGACCGTGGCCGCCGGACTGCTTCTTATGTCTGCCCTGAACCTTGTCGGTCTTCTTGCGGATCGTCTCGCGGTAAGCGATCTTCGGCTCCTCCAGCACGATATCCACGCCGAACTTGCTCTTCATCTTCGCCTTGACGACATCGAGATGCTGGTCGCCGAGACCTGCGAGGATCTGCTCCTTTGTGGTCGTATCGAGACCGAAGGAGAGCGCCTTGTCTTCTTCGAGCAGTCTCTGGAGACCGCCGGAGATCTTGGCTTCATCGCCCTGCTTGCTGGCCTTGACAGCCATGCGGTAGGTCGGATTCGGATATTTCACCTGCTCATAGGACAGCACGCGTGCCGGATCGCAGAGCGTGTCGCCGGTATTCGCAGAGATCTTCGTCGCAATGACGATATCGCCGGCGATCGCGGAGCTGACTTCGATCTGCTTCTTGCCGAGCATCGTATAGAGCTTGCCGACGCGCTCGGAAGCGCCGCTTGTCGCATTGACCAGATCCTTATCCGGTGTCAGCGTGCCGGTGATGACCTTGATGAAGCTCATCTTGCCGACGAACGGGTCAGCAACGGTGCGGAAGACGAATGCGGAGGTCGGTGCGGAAGCATCGACGGTGATCTCGGTTTCCTTGCCGTCCTTGCCGGTCGCCTTGAGCGCGCCTGCGGAGGAGGGATCGGGCATATATTTCAGGAATTCGAGGAGCAGGTCGCAGCCCGCCGGATTCGTGCAGGAGACTGTAAAGACCGGCATTGCACGGCCGGTACGCATCGCCTCGTGGATACCGTGGCTGATCTCCTCCTGCGTGAACGGCGTACCCTCGCCGCCTTCGTCGATGAAGTCCATATACTTCATCATCATATCGTCATCCGTCTCCGCGACAGCTTCGGAAAGACCGTCCATGAGAGAATCGGCAGTGACGCCTTCCTTATCGTTCAGGACGATGCCCTGTGCATCTGCCGCAACAGAGACGCCTTTCTTGTCGTATGTGTAGGACTTCATTCTGCCGAGGTGAACGAGCGACTTGAACTGATTGTTCGCGATCTCCGGCACGATGACCGGGCAGACCGATGCGCCGAAATTCTCCTTCAGCGAATTGAGAACAGAATAGAAATCCTGATTCGGGTCGTCGATCTTGGTGACGACAAAGAGAATATGCTTGCCGAGCTTCTTTGCCGCCTGGAACGCCTTGATCGTTCCGACATGGACGCCGGACTTTGCAGAGACGCAGATGATGACGGTATCGCCGGCATAGAGGCCTTCGTTTGTTGCCGCGGCGAAGTCGATCAGGCCGGGAACATCCAGCAGATTGATCTTGAAATCGCTGTATTCAAAGCTCGCGAGAGCCAGATTGATCGAATATTTGCGCTTGATCTCTTCGGGATCGAAGTCGCAGACGGTATTGCCGTCAGCGGCCTTGCCCATGCGGTCGATCACGCCTGCGCGGTAAAGCAGTGCTTCGGCGAGAGCGGTCTTGCCGCAGCCGCTGTGTCCGGTGATTACGATGTTTTTGATTTTCGATGTGTCCAGATTTTTCATGAATAGAACGCTCCTTACTGCCGCGTGTACGGGGCACATTTCCGATGGAAACAGATTTCGGAATCGCAGAAGAATCGGATCTGCGGTGCCCGGATACAAACGAATATGCATATATTATACCATGTGACAAAAAACCTTGCAAGCGTGAAAATCATTTTCTACCTTTTACCGAAAAATCAGCTTACAATTTGTGCATTTTGACTGCAAATATCGTCGGAAACTGTGGATTTTTGATAGCTGACCTATCATTCCGGTATGAAAAAAGCGCTGTACCCGCCGAAAGGAGGGCACAGCGTCTTGTGTGATATCGGGTTTCAGCGGAGCAGGAACGGCGCGATCATGCCGTAGACTCTGCGCACGCGGTTTGCTTTTTCGATATATCCGATCATCGCCGGAATGAGAATTGCACCGAAGATAATGAGCAGCACGATCCCGATTGCCTGCCAGATCAGCATCATCTTCGCGTAGTTCTTCGCGGTCGGATCCTTTGCGCAGTTGAGCATGATGATCGGGCCGATGATCGGCAGGATCCCGCAGAGGAGCGACCAGCCGAACCATGCGCCCATGCCCGTGACCTCACGCTGCTGCGCCATCGGGATATAGCCGTTCATCGGCTGCGCAGGCTGGACAGGCGGTGCCTGTCTGACAACGCTGCCGCCGCAGTTCGGGCAGCTGGTATAGTAATCCGGCAGCTCACTGCCGCACTGATTGCATCTTGCCATAGATTTACCTCCTATTCCGATCCGGTCAGGACATCACAGCTGCAAAGACGAAAAATAGAATATACAAGCCGACAACGACGGCCTGCAAAATCAGCATCAGCTTTGCATAGTTTTTCGCAGAGGGATCATTGGATGCAGAGAGCATGATGATCGCACCGATGACCGGCAGAATGCCGAGCAGCAGCGTCCAGCCGAACCATGCGCCTGCCGAGGTGACCGGCTCCTGCGGCTGCATCATCGGCTGCGGGTAGCCGGGATAGCCGCCTGCATAAGGATTCGGCGGCCCCTGATAGACGGGCTGCGGCGGGGGCGTCTGCGTCTGCGGCAGAGAGGCGCCGCAGTTCGGACACTGTGTATAGTTGTCCGGACTCTGGGTTCCGCAATGAGGACAAAAAGCCATATGTAAACCTCCTGTCTGAAAGACCTGCCGCTTCGTGCAGCGCGTGCGCCGTGCGGCTGATACTCCGCCGGAAACAGAACACGAATCTGTCTGTGTGTGCGGATTCATTCAATATTATACCACAAAACTTCTGAAAACGCAATGCCCCCGGCATGAAATTTTCATTACAGTCATATTACAATCAGGTTAGACCAAGGGAGAGAATCATGAAAATTTCGTGGAAAAAACAAAAAAATCGCAAAAGGGTATAGACATTTGAAAAAAAATCATGTATAATAGGAGAGTATCGGATATTTTCAAATAAAGAGAATATTCACTTAACAATTAAGGAGGCTCTTTGAACTCATGAATCTGATCAGAAAAGCCGGCGCTGCGCTGCTCGCGCTCTGCACGGCTGTATCCTGCGCAGCCTGCGGCGAACGGACTGCAAACGCGATCAAGGTCGGCGACTACGATGTGCGTGCGGGCATCTACCTCTACTATGCGACCAGCGCTTACGGCGAGGCCGTCGAAACTATGCGCAAGGACGGCGCGAACTTTGATGAATGCAAGACCTCGGCTGACTACAAGAAGCTGATGAAGAATGCCGACATTGACGGTGTCACCGCCGAGCAGTGGATCCAGAACAAGGCTGCCGAGCATTGCGCGACCTTCGTTGCGATCGAAAAGGAATTTGAGTCGCTCGGTCTTACCCTCACCGGTGAGCAGCTTGCGACGGCGGAATCCAGCGCTGCTTCGAGCATGAACAATTTCGGCGAATACTTCGAGAAGACCGGTATCGGCGAGCAGTCGATCAAGGACATCATCCTCAATTCCTACAAGCAGGATGCGCTCTGGGATGCCTATTACGGTGAGGAGGGCTCCAAGGCACCGGATCCGCAGGAGCTCTATGATTACTATGTCAAAAACACGATCCGTGCGAAGTATATCGAAATGCCGCTGAAAGACGGCGAGGGCAATCTGCTCAAGGCCGACGGCAAAAAAGAGATCGAGGAAATGGCAAACGACTACCTCAAGCGTCTCGGCAAAAAGGAAAAGGACGAGAAGGCGCTGATGGAGGAATTCGATTTCCTGATCGAGGAGCATCAGAACTATGTGACATCGCTCTCCGAGGCTGCGGTCACGACGACCGACGAGAACGGCAATACCATCACCACCCCGACGACCGCGAAGGTCACGACCGACAAGGACGGCAACACCGGAACGACCGAGGCAGTGACCACGGCACCGCCGGAGGACGATGACGAGACGGCCGAGGGCGAGGAGCCGGCCGAGGGCGCGACCACTTCGACCACCGCAACCACGACGACCGTGACTACCACGACCGGCGAGGGTGTGGATTACGCAGTCGATAAGGAAGTCACGCTCAAGGTCAGCACAACCGCTGAGGATGCCGAAAAAGAGGACGAGACGACCACTGAGCCGACCTATACGCCCTGCGAAAAGGTTTACAACTGGCTGGCTGATCCGGATACGGATTATCTGAAGCCGGAGCTGATCAAGGATGACGAGTGCTACTATATTGTTGTGAAGCTCGATATCCGCGACAGAATGGTGGACAGCGATCTCTGGGGCGCATCCAGAATCGAAAATGTCCGCACGACACTGTATTATGACATCTTCCTCGAAGACCTCGAAAAAATCGCGGACGGCTATCAGTCTGTCCGGAATGAAGCAGCGTTCAGGCGCTACAAGGTTCTGGATCTTGACTATGTTGAATATCAGAATGCCGTGATGCAGAGCTACTACAGCATGTACGGCGGCTCGAATTAAACCGCATCAGACAGCAGGAGCGTGACCGCGGTCATGTTCCTGCTTCTTTGTATCGGGAATCTCCCGCAAAAGTCTGCGGGAATTTGCTGAAATCTCTTGACTTTTTCTTCAAAATGCACTATAATTAAAGATACTTGTCGGCATATGTCAGACGGTCAGCCCCTCTCCGGGATCTGCTGCTATGCCCGATTAGTTCAAAAAACAAGGAGGCTTGGCAGTGAACAGCAAAAAATCCGTCTTTTTCATCGTGTTTATTCTGATCATCGCCTTTGCGGCTTCGACCGTTTTCGGCGTGCGGAATCAGTACGGTGATCTGACAACGACCTATATCAAGGGCCTGAAGGATATCCGGCTCGGCATTGATATTCAGGGCGGTGTCGATGTGACCTTCGGCCCTGCCGACGGCATTGACGCGACCGACCAGCAGCTACAGGCAGTTGAGGAGGTCATGAAGTCCCGCCTGATCTCGCTCGGCATCAACGACTACGAGGTCTACCGCGATGACAGCAATGACAAGGTTATCGTCCGTTTCCCGTGGCAGACCGGCGAATCGAATTTCGATCCGGAATCCGCAGTCAAGGAGCTCGGCGAGACCGCACAGCTCGCGTTCCGTGCCGGTTATAATTATACCACCGACACCGATGATGAGGGCAATACGACGATCACCCCGTTGGGCGACATCATCCTTGAGGGTACGGATGTCGAGGAGGCATATGTCCAGCTCAACCGTGACAGCAACGGCAACACCACCGGTGAATATGCCGTCGCCCTCGCTCTGAAGGACAGCGGCAAGGATAAGTTTGCAGCTGCAACACAGGCTGCTGTCAATAAGGATTCCGCTTATCTCGATACCGCGGGCTCGCAGTCCCGCTATGTTATCTCGATCTGGATGGATACCAACTGCATTTCTTATCCGCAGGTCAATGATGTCATCTCGACCGGTAATGCAACCATCACCGGTGAATTCGACTACGATGGCGCAAAGGCACTCGCAGACAAGATCAACGGCGGCGCACTCCCCTTCAACCTCAAGACAGAGACCTTCAAGACGATCTCTCCGAGCATGGGCAACGGCGCACTCAGAATCATGATGATCGCGGGTGCGATCGCACTCATCCTCATTATGCTCTATATGATCGTGCTGTACCGTCTGCCGGGCTTCACGGCGGCAATCGCACTGATCGGACAGGTCGCGGGTACGCTGGCCGTTATCTCCGGCTGGTTCGGCTTTGAGGATTCCAACACACTGACGATCCCCGGCATCGCGGGTATCATTCTCGCGATCGGTATGGGCGTTGACTGTAACATCATCACCGGCGAGCGCATCAAGGAAGAGCTGAACACCGGCAAGTCGCTGGAGTCCGCTCTGAAGGCTGCATACAAGCGTTCCTTTACCTCGATCCTCGACGGCAACATGACCGTTATCATCGTTTCGATCATCCTCATGGGCGCATTCGGCGTCTCCTCCAGCATTTTCGCAAAGCTGCTGAAGTTTCTGTTCACATGGTTCGGCGTCTCCACCGAGGGCACGATCTATTCCTTCGGCTTCACGCTGCTGACAGGCGTTATCTTCAACTTTATCATGGGCGTTGTGGCTTCCAGATTGATGCTGACCTCCCTCTCGAAGTTCAAATGCTTCCAGAACAGAAAGCTGTACGGAGGTGCTGAGAAATGAGTAAGTCAAACAAGAAAAACGCAACGAATACCAATATCCAGTCCATTATCGAGCAGGTCAAGGTCCGTGATTTCTACGGCACGCGCAAGGTTTTCTTTGTGCTGTCCTCCCTGCTGATGGTCGGCGTTCTGCTTTGCAGCTTCATCTTCGGCGTGCAGATCTCGATCGAATTCAAGGGCGGTACGCTCGCGACCTATTCCTACAGCGGCACGGTCAATGAGAACGAGGTCTCTGCGCTTGCAAAGGATTACCTCGGCACGCAGGTCAATACGCAGTTCGGTGAGACCTTCACCGGCGAAAAGCAGACAACCTTCACGATCTCCTTCAGCATGGAGGAGCCGTTCTCCGCAGAAATGCAGGAGGAGCTGCTCGCAAAATTGCAGGAGAAATATCCGGACAGCAATATTCAGGCGCTCGAAACAAACGATGTCGCGGCACATTCCGGTAAGACCTTCCTTGCTAAGTGCCTCGTTGCAGCGATCTTTGCCGTAATCGTTCTGATCCTGTATATCGCATGGCGGTTCAACCGCATCTCCGGCTGGAGCGCCGGTATCTTCGCAGTTGTCGCACTGCTGCATGACCTTATCATTGTATTCGGCACATTCGTTGTCTGCCGCTTTGAGATCGACTCGAACTTCATGGCAGTCATTCTGACGATCCTCGGCTACTCTGTCAACGATACCATTGTTATCTATGACAGAATCCGTGAGAATGAGAGCCTGCTCCCCGCCGGCACACCGCTGACGAAGCTGGTCAATATCTCCCTGAGCCAGACCATGCGCCGCACGATCCGCACCTCGGTCACCACGATCGCCGCAATGCTCATCGTCTCGATCCTCGCAACGGTCAATCATGTCCCGTCGATCCTGCGCTTCAGCATCCCGATGACCGTCGGTATGATCTCCGGCTGCTATTCCTCGCTCTGCCTTGCTCCGATGCTCTGGACGGCATGGAAAACACGCGGCAAGAAAGCAAAGGATGCAGAGTAACGGCGATGCGCCGGTATTATGCAAGGATATTGCAAAAATATACGGATCTGAAACGCCGTCCCTTGTGGGATTTTCTGAAATATGACGAAGCACCTTGCATTTGCAGGGTGCTTCGTGCTATAATAAAATGAATAATCATGAATAAGATCATAACAAACCGACAGGAGAGACATTATGATCGCAGCAGTATCTACATCCTGCCTGTATCCGAAACCGACCGAGGATGCGCTCTATGATCTCTGTCTGCACGGCATCCGCAGCGTCGAGATTTTTCTCAATGCGCCGCGTGAATGCAATCCGGTTTTCACCGGCGATCTCCGCGCCCTGCTCCGCAGATTCGGAACGCAGTGCGGCTCGGTGCATCCGTGGACGGGTTCCTTCGAGAGCTTTATGCTGTTCTCGGATTATCCGCGCCGTGCCGCGGATTTTCTGGAGGATGCAAAACGAGTCTTTGCGATGATGCAGACGGTCGGCGCGAAATATTATGTGCTGCACGGCGCATCTGCCGGCCGCACGCAGCCGGCGCTTTACTGTGAGCGCTTTCATATGCTCGCAGAGGCCGCGAAGCCCTTCGGTGTTGAAGTCACGCAGGAAAATGTCAATCTCTTTGAGAGCCAGAGCATTCGCTTCCTGAAGGAATTCTGCCGGACGCTCGGTGATGAGGCGAAGATCACATTTGATGTCAAGCAGGCTGTCCGTGCGCATATGGATATTGACGAAGCCGTCCGGCTGCTCGGCAGACATATCGTGCAGGTGCATCTCAGCGATCACGGCGATCTCGGCGACTGTCTCCGCATCGGAAAGGGCAGATTTCAGATCACGCCGTTTCTGCGCGCACTCCGTGCGCAGGGCTTCGACGGCAGCGTGACGCTGGAGCTTTATCGCGGCGGCTTTGATTCGACCGCAGAGCTTGCGGAGGATTATGCAAAAATCGAAAGACTGATCCGGATCGCAGAGAAAGAATGATCCGGCAGAGAGAAGCAGAAGAACAGAAAGGAGCATCCCTATGCGTTGTCCGTTTTGCGGCGAGGAGGATACAAAGGTCATCGACTCGCGATCCGTGGAGGGCAGAAAAAAGCGCCGCCGCTGCTGTACGAAATGCGGCAAGCGCTTCAACACAATGGAAAGCGTTGAGCGGCCGCTGCTGATGGTCGCCAAGCGCGACGGCTCGCTAGAGCCGTTCAACCGCAATAAGCTCATTGCCGGCATCGTCAATTCGACCAAGAAGCGCCCTGTGAAGATCGAGCAGATCAATGCGCTCGTTGATGAGATCGAAGCGCAGCTCAATGCCGAGACCGCGCAGGCTGTCTCGCCCGACCGGATCGGCAGCATGGTCATGGAGCGGCTCATGAAGATCGACACCGTCGCCTATGTGCGCTTTGCGTCGGTCTATATGGCGTTCTCCGATGTCGAGGATTTTATCCGCATTATCCGCGAAATGGAAACGGAATCCGGCGAGGTCAGATGACCGGCCGCATGATGCCCGTTTCCGCGTCATAAATAAAGGCCGCGGCGAGCGTATCGCCGCAGAGCCACAGCTCCGCGTACCACGCGGCGGAAGCCCCGTTCTCAAGCGGATACCGCCAGCGCACTGCCGTTTCACCGGCATGGCGCTCCGGCGCAAGTCCCTGCTGCTGCTGCAAGGCGAGGAAGCGCTGCCCGCTGACGGTCTGCCACTGCGCAGGCATCACGGCAGTCTGCTGCACCGGCGCATCCGTGCGCCAGCCATGCCGCGCAAGCCATGCCGCGCCTGCGGCTTCGTCTGTCAGCGTGATCTCCTGCCTCTGCGCATGACGCGGCAGAAGCAGAAACAGTCCCGCGATCAGAATCATGACCGCAAGCAGGATCACGGTTCGCAGCAAAAGCTGCCGGACTTTCACGATCATACCCCATGCCCCCTTTGCTGTAATCTATGCGATCGTAGCGGGGTTCATGCATATTTCAGAGGTGCCTATGCGTCTTGACCGCTTTTTGTCCGGACAGACTGCGCTTTCCCGCAGGGAGCTGACGGAACTGATCCGCGGCGGCAGCGCGACCGTCAATGGTACGGTCGTCCGCCGGCCGGAAACCGCTGTTTCACCGGAGCGCGACCGGATCACATTGCAGGGCAGAGCCGTGCAGTACAGCGAATTTCACCACTTTCTGCTGCACAAGCCCGCCGGCGTCATCACCGCGTCGCGGGATCCGAAGCAGAAGACCGTTCTGGATCTGCTCGGCAGTGCAGACCGTCTGCCGAAGCTCGCGCCCGCCGGACGGCTCGATCTCGATACCGAGGGGCTGCTGCTCATCACCGATGACGGCGCCCGCGCCCATAGAATGATCTCCCCGAAGCACCATACCGCAAAGTATTATCTCGCGCAGCTCGCAGAGCCGTATGATCCGGCGTATGAAGCGCTGTTCCGCGGCGGGATTCTGCTCCGCGAGGGCGGCAGCGAGGAGCAATGCCTGCCGGCCGAATGTATGCAGATCGGCGAGCGCCTTGCCGTGCTGGAGCTGCACGAGGGAAAGTATCATCAGGCCAGGCGGATGTTCGCCGCTGCGGGCAATCATGTCACGCATCTGCTCCGGTTTCAGATCGGCGCACTCCGTCTGCCGCCGGATTTGCCTGCCGGATCCTACATCAACATTTTGAACAAAGATGCGGACGCGGCCTTTCAAAATTCGTCTATTTCGGACGCAGGCCGATTTTGCGCTCGGCATTATTCGTCATATTGGATAAAGGATTTGAAATAAGTTTGGTCAATTATCATCTTGACCGATTGCGAAAAATCTGGTAGAATGTTATCAGTAATGCTATAACAGGAATGCTGTAAAAGCAGTCCTGTAAGCGTACACAAAACCCGTTTCATTATGTATGCGGTCAGGCGCATACTTGCAGGATGAGACAGTCCGGATTCTCCTTCCGTTCTGCCGGCTCTGCATGGATAAATTTTGATGATTCACAGGAGGATATGAGAATGGCAAGTCTGTCTTTGCGGGGTATTTACAAGAAGTATCCCGGCGGTGTTGTCGCAGTTTCTGATGTTAACCTTGAGATCCGCGACAAGGAGTTTATTGTTCTGGTCGGACCTTCCGGCTGCGGTAAGTCCACAACCCTGCGTATGATCGCAGGTCTGGAGGAGATCTCCGAAGGTGAGCTGTATATCGGCGACCGTCTGGTCAACGACATCGCACCGAAGGACCGCGACATCGCAATGGTGTTCCAGAACTACGCTCTGTATCCGCACATGACCGTTTTCGACAACATGGCATTCGGCCTGAAGCTCCGCAAGGTGCCGAAGGATGAGATCGCCCGCAAGGTCGAAGAGGCTGCAAGAATCCTTGACCTGACTCCGCTGCTCAACCGTAAGCCGAAGGCAATGTCCGGCGGTCAGCGTCAGAGAGTTGCGCTCGGCCGTGCAATCGTCCGTAATCCGCAGGTCTTCCTGCTTGACGAGCCGCTGTCCAACCTGGACGCAAAGCTCCGTGCCCAGATGAGAACCGAGATCTCGCTGCTTCACAAGCGTCTCGGCACTACCTTCATCTATGTTACGCATGACCAGACCGAGGCTATGACAATGGGCGACCGTATCGTCGTTATGAAGGGCGGCTATGTCCAGCAGATCGACTCTCCGCAGAACCTCTATGAGACGCCGTGCAACAAGTTCGTCGCAGGCTTCCTCGGTTCTCCGCAGATGAACTTCATCGACGCTGTTCTGACCTATCGCGACGGCAAGTATGTTGTCGTGTTCGGCTCCGAGGACACCAAGACCTCCAGAGGCATCAAGTCCGAAGTCATCCTGCCGCAGAGCAAGGTCACACCGGATCTGGAGCACTATATCGACAAGGAAGTCATCATGGGTATCCGTCCGGAGAATGTGCATGATGAGCCGCAGTATCTCGCAAATGCAACGACCGGTATTGTCAAGTGCGTGGTTGAGATCACCGAGCTGATGGGCGCCGAGACCTATCTGTATCTCGACTTCGAGGGTGTCAAGCTGACCGCCCGTGTTTCTCCGAAGTCCACTGCGCGTCCGCAGGATGAGATCGATGTTGTTTTCGATGCCGAGAAGATTCACCTTTTCGACAAGGAAACCGAAAAGACCATCATCAACTGATTCTGTTCGTACAAACGGCCCCGTTCTGCTGTCCGGCAGAGCGGGGCGTTTTTGAATAAAGATGCAGAGGGAGAATGATTATGAGATTCGCATTTTTCGATGCAAAGCCCTACGACAAGCCGTCCTTTGAACGGTACGGTGCCGAGAACGGCATCAAGTTCAAATTCTACGAGACAAAGCTGACGGAGGATACGGCTGACCTCGCCCGCAACTGCGACGGCGTCTGCGTATTCGTCAATGACACACTCGATGCAAATGTTTTGGAAAAGCTCGCTGATCTGGACTGCAAGTACATTGCACTCCGCTGCGCCGGCTATAACAATGTCGATCTGAAGGCGGCGGCAAACTGCGGCCTCCGGACGGCTCATGTTCCGGCCTATTCGCCCTATGCGGTCGCTGAGCACGCAATGGCGCTCCTGCTGACCTCTGTGCGCCGCATCCACAAGGCCTATATCCGCACAAGAGACTTCAATTTCTCGCTCAACGGCATGACAGGCTTCGATCTCCACGGCAAGACCGTCGGTGTTGTCGGTACGGGACGGATCGGCCGCGTGTTCATGGATATCTGCCGCGGCTTCGGCATGAACATCATTGCATACGACAAATTCCCGATCAAGGACAGCGATATCAACTATGTATCGCTGGAGGAGCTGCTCGCAAAGAGTGACATCGTCTCGCTGCACTGCCCGCTGACCGATGAGACGCGCCACCTCATCAACTGCGAAACGATCAAGCTGATGAAGAAGGGCGTTGTCATCATCAATACCTCCCGCGGCGCACTGATCGACGCGGAATGCCTGCTGGACGGCATCAAGGCGCGGCAGATCGGTGCGGCCTGCCTCGATGTGTATGAGGAGGAGACCGAGTATTTCTACGAGGATCTCTCCGGCCATATTCTCAATGACGATATTCTTGCGCGGCTGATCTCGATGCCGAATGTCATCGTGACCTCGCATCAGGCGTTTCTGACCGAGGAGGCGCTTTCCAATATCGCGGAGACGACGGTCATGAATCTGAATCAGATGCACGACGGAAAGCCCTGCCCGAATGAGCTGATCTGGAAAGACGGCGAGATCGTCCACGGGACACAGAAATAAGGCACTCATCGCAGTTAACGGCTACTTGCGTTAAGGAGGGTGTTTTATGGCAAAATTCACTTCGTGGCATGTCGGCGTGTCCGCAGAAGCTTTTGCTGCTGCTGCACTTGCTCGGTGCGGCTATTATGTATCTGTTCAATATGGCGCGAATCAGCCAGAATATGACTTAATCGCAGAATCAAATGACAGAATGCTGAAAATCTCCGTGAAAGGCAGCCAGGATGGTCGTTGGGGTTTGACGCAGGGATACAAAAAAGAATGTGACTATCACCAAGCGATTGATAATTGGCTAAAAGCACATCATAAAAAAACTATTTTTTGTCTGGTGCAGTTCAAAGATGTTGCAATCACATCTTTTCCACGCATTTATTTTGCAACACCAAGCGAAATTGCAAATCAGCTTCATAAAGAAGCTGGTGGTCGCGGAGAAACCATTTTATTTGAGAACCATACATGGACAGCAAAAGCAGCCGGAAAAGGAACCACTGACAAAATTCCTGATGACTGGAAGTTCTCTGTAGAAAGAATAGAATCGCTTTTTGAGACCTATGGGGTTTAATTTCCCTCTAAAAAATAGATTATTAAAGGAGAATTGCAATGACCATTACAAATGATATCCGCTATATCGGCGTCAACGATCATCAGATCGACCTCTTTGAGGGACAGTACGATGTCCCGAACGGCATGGCGTATAATTCCTATGTCATCATGGATGAGAAGATCGCCGTCATGGATACGGTTGATCGGAATTTCACGCATGAATGGCTCGACAATCTCGCCGCAGCACTCGGCGGCAGAAAGCCCGACTATCTTGTCGTGCAGCACATGGAGCCGGATCATTCCGCAAATATTGCGAATTTTATGAAGATGTATCCGGATGCCGTTCTGGTGTCCTCTGCAAAGGCGTTCCAGATGATGCAGAATTTCTTCGGGACGGATTTCGCCGACCGCCGCATCGTTGTCAAGGAAAAGGATACGCTGGAGCTCGGTAAGCATACGCTGAACTTTGTCGGTGCGCCGATGGTTCACTGGCCGGAGGTGCTGATGACCTATGACAGCGCGGACAAGGTGCTGTTCTCCGCAGACGGCTTCGGCAAATTCGGTGCGCTCGATGTCGAGGAGGACTGGGCCTGCGAAGCCCGCCGGTATTATTTCGGCATCGTCGGCAAGTACGGCGCACAGGTGCAGGCTGTTCTCAAAAAGGCGGCCGGACTGGATATTCAG
>CAMOOV010000032.1 GCA_946621745.1 uncultured Ruminococcus sp. | reverse complement strand
CGCTGTCCCTGCGAGAGCGGCGCACTCTCGCAGGGACAGCGGCAGCTGCTCTGCATTGCGCGGCTGATGCTCTCACTGCCTCCGATGCTGATCCTCGACGAGGCGACATCCTCGATCGACACGCGCACGGAGCTGAAAATTCAGGCAGCGTTTCAGAAGATGATGCAGGGGCGGACATCGTTCATTGTTGCGCACCGGCTTTCGACAATCCGCGAGGCCGATCTGATCCTCGTCATGCGGGACGGTCAGATCATCGAGCAGGGCGATCACGCATCGCTGCTGAAGCAGAACGGCTTCTATGCGTCACTGGTCAGAGCGGCCGCGCCGACCGTCAGTGCGTGAGTCTGCATACATACAAAAAAGAGGGAAGACACCCGCGCATCCGGGCATCTTCCCTCTTTTCGTTTTATGATTCAAATATGCTGTCAGGCTTCGTAGATATCGCTCCACGAGGCCGCTTTTCCGGTAATGCTCGTGGTGTAATAGAGCAGAATGCCCTGCGGATCGTCAATATCAAAGCTGCCGTCCGCGGAAGCATCGGCGGCCTTCTGTGCCGCACGGATGCTCTTTGTGCCGAGCAGCTCCGCGCTCTCGTCATCGGTCATCTCCTTATGCGAAACGACTGCCGCCGTGTAATAGAGCAGCGCCGCCTGCGCATCCTCGACCGTGACCTTTTCGTCGCAGTTCACATCGCCGCGCAGATACACCGAGACCGGCATCGGCTGAAGCAGGATGTCCTTGCCCTCCGTGAGCTGTCCCGCCTCGCTGTAGGCATAGAAATCCGGCGTGTTGTAGATTTTGCCGTCGATCTCCTCCGTCAGGACGAAGGTGCTGATGCCGCAGCTGTAATCGCCGCAGGGCGTATCCGCCGGAATGCGCAGATCAAACCGCACAAGCGGCGCACCCTCCTGATTGATCTCGCCGTTCAGGATAAATCTCCCTTTTTCCTCATTCTCCGGCCCGATGAATGACGCGATATTTTCAGAATCGTCAATGATGGATTTCTGCGTATACATCGCGGTGCTGTACGACTTGAAAAGCGCCAGCACATCCTTTTTTGACGGATCGGAGGTATCCCACGCAAAATCGCCGTTATCGAGATGCAGCGGCGCATCCGAGGTCAGAACGACACGGAGCTTATTGATGCCGGAATAATTGTCGATATACAGGCCGCCGGGCACTGTGATATCCCCGTTCGCCAGCATATCCTTGCTGAAATTCTGCTGATAGGCGGAGAGCCGGAGCGTCATGATGCCGCCCTCCGCGGAGACCGGCAGTCCCGCCAGCAGCAGCATTGCCGCAGTGACCGCAGCCGCTGTCTTTTTCATAGGATTCATTCCTTTCGCATATGTTGATGCAGGGGAGGGATGCATATGCCGCGCACACCGGAGCGCAGACTCATTTTCTGTTACGGGCATATACCGCCGGAGCGTCTGCTGTATTCAGCAGAGACGGCTGCCTGCTGCGATGCTGTCATCCGCGGTCAGCAGGGTGATCTTACCGTCGGGGCCTTCTGCGGAGCAGATCATGCCGCAGCTTTCCAGACCGCAGAGCTTGACCGGTTTGAGATTGACGACGCAGAATACCTTTTTCCCGACTAATTCCTCCGGCTGATAGTATTTTGCAATGCCGGAAAGCACCTGCCGCTCGCCGATGCCGTCAAACAGCCGGAAGCAGAGCAGCTTGCTCGATTTCTTCACCTTCTCGCAGGCTCTGACCTCGCAGACGCGGATATCCGACTTCGCGAAATCGTCAATGCCGATCTGTTCCGCAAAGGGCGCGACCGGGTTTTCCGGCTCCTCTGCCGGTGCCGAATGCGCCGCGGTCATCTCCGCGATGAATTCCTCTGCATTGATGCGGCCGAACATCGGCTTTGCCTCGCCGACTGCCGCACCGTGCTGCACGCCCGCAAAGACCTTGTAGCGATCCAGCTCGCATTCGATCGCACTGACCGCATCGGAGGCCGGTGTATGCGTGAGGATCTTCTCCGCGGTCTCCGGCATGAACGGCTTCAGCAGACCGCCGATGATGCGGATGCCGCAGAGCAGATAATACATCGCTTTTGCAAGCCGCGGACGGTCGTCGGGATTTTTCGCCAGCACCCACGGTGCCGTTTCGTCGATATACTTATTGCAGCGGCTTGCCAGCGCCATGACCGTCCCGACGGCATCGCTGATGTGGAATGCGTCGAGCTGTTCGGTCAGCTTTGCGGCCGTACCCTCGGCGACTGCGCGGAGATCGCTGTCGCATTCCGCATCCGGCGCGGAAGCGATCAGCTCTGCATCCGGAATGATGCCGCCGAAATATTTGTTGACCATTGCAACCGTGCGGTTGACGAGATTGCCGAGCGTATTCGCAAGATCGGAATTGAAGCGCTCGATCATATTCTCATAGGTGATCGAGCCGTCCTGCGCAAAGGGCATCTCGGAGAGCAGATAGTAGCGGACAGCGTCCACGCCGAATTTTTCGACCAGCTCATCTGCATAGATGACATTGCCACGGGATTTGCTCATCTTGTCGCTGCCGAACAGCATCCACGGATGACCGAAGACCTTTTTCGGGATCGGCACGCCGAGCGCATGGAGCATGATAACCCAGTAAATGCTGTGGAACCGGACAATATCCTTGCCGATGATATGGACATCTGCCGGCCAGTATTTCTTGAACAGCTCGCCGTGATTGCCGTTGACATCATAGCCGAGCGCAGTGATATAGTTCGAGAGCGCGTCAATCCAGATATAGATGACATGGTTCGGATCAAACGGCACCGGAATGCCCCACTTGACCGTCGTGCGCGAAACGCAGAGATCGGAAAGCCCCTTGCGGATGAAGTTATTGAGCATTTCCTTCTTGCGCGCCTCCGGATAAATGAAATCCGGATGCTCCTCGATATACTGCTCGATCCAGCTCTGATACTTGGAGAGCTTCAGGAAATAGGCCTCCTCGCTGGCATCGCGCACCTCACGGCCGCAGTCCGGACACTTGCCGTCCACAAGCTGCGATTCCGTCCAGAAGGATTCGCAGGGCGTGCAGTATTTGCCGACATACTCGCCTTTATAGATATCGCCCTGATCGTAGAGCCGCTGGAAGATATCCTGCACGATCTTGGTATGCTTCGGATCGGTCGTGCGGATGAACTGGTTATAGGAGGTATTGAGCAGATCACAAATGCTGCGGATCTCGCCGGCGATTTTGTCAACGTGCTCCTGCGGCGTAATGCCGGATTCCTTTGCAATCTCCTCGATCTTCTGGCCGTGCTCATCGGTACCGGTCAGGAAATATACATCATAGCCCTGCATTCTGCGGAAGCGGGCGAGCGCATCGGTCATCACAATCTCGTAGGTGTTGCCGATATGCGGCTTGCGCGAGGTATAGGCTATGGCAGTTGTCAGATAATACGGTTCATGCATATGAAAAAGCTCCTTTCTGTTTCAAGGTATAAACCTATTATATCACATTCCCGCAAAAAAAGCAACCGGGCACTGCCCGGTCGGCAGTGCCGAACGCCGTTTTCCTGCGGCATGGTTTCGCGAAGCGTATTAGGGCGTGTTGACACTAAGCCTAACACGCGTCTTTTTGGCTGATCGTGCCTATTGTTTGATCCGGGGACATCGCATTCTGCTTCCGTTCACTTCCGGAGAACTTTAGAATCCGGCTCCGGTACTGCCGGCGGGTTCAGCCCGCCCGTCAGCCGTTACCGAGCTGTTCAATCAACTGCTTTGCCGTGCGCGGAGAATAGCCGCCGTGCTGCGCCGCATAATCCTCCGCAGCCTGCCGCAGTGTCTCCGGATCCGCTTTCAGACCGGACTGCGCCGCATATTTCTCAACGAAATCGAGATACTCCGCCTGCTGCTGCGCACCGAAGCCGATCCGCAGGCCGAAGCGCGCCGCCAGTCCCCGCATCGGCTCCGGCAGCTTTTCGGGATCCGCATCCGTGACCGCACTGCTGGTGGCATAGATGACGGTATTGTCTGCGCGAGCGGCTGCCGAGCCCTCAAGCGATGCCTTGAGCGTGCGCAGTCCGCTGTCATCCGCATGGAGATCCAGATCGTCGATATAGAGGATGAATTTCAGCGGATTCTCATAGACCGCTTCGATTACGGCAGGAATCTGCGACAGCTGCGCCTGCGTAATCTCAATAAGCCGCAGGCCCTCGGATGCAAAGGAATTTGCAGCCGCCTTGACCGTCACGGATTTGCCCGTGCCGGTGCCGCCGAACAGCAGAATATCCTGCGCTCTGCCGCCGCGGAGCAGTGCCGCGGTATTGTCGATGACGCGCTGCCGCTCCGCCGCATAGCCGTAAAGGTCGGAGAGCGATGCCGGATCGGGATGCAGCACCGGAACAAGCCGCCCCTCCTGCACCGTGAAAACGGTATGCCGGGCGAACTGTCCGAAGCCGTATTTGCCGATCTCGCGCATCCGTGCATGATACTCCGCTCCGAAATCAATATCAGCGGTATTCCACTCCGGCAGCACGCCGTAATAGGAGACCTCCTTTTGCAGCTCATGCGGACGGATCCGCGCAAGCCGCTGCAAAATCCCAAGCTCATTCTGCACACAGGCACGGAGCATTTCATCCGGCTCCTCGCCGCGTGCAACCGCCCGCACATAGAAATTGTCGTCCTCGCAGATCAGCCGGAATACATATTCCGTCAGATTCGTGCTGTGCGCATAGAGCCGCGAGATGAATTCCGTATACTGCCGCAGCTGGATCATCGGATCCATTGTTTCGGTATCGAGCAGCGCACGCAGCGGCAGAATGACCTCATGCGTCAGCAGCTTCCGGAAAACGACCAGCGAATTCAGCGAGAGGTCGATCTCCTGTAATTTTTTGTTTCTTCCCATAATCCGATTCCTTTTTTAATCTCCGATATGCGCATCATAAAAGCTGAGAAAGTTATTGAACAGATAATTGTCCAGAGAATTGCACCAGCGCGCACGGTCAAGATGCTCGCGGATATAGTCCGCCCGGTCATTCTGAAACCGTTCGGCATTTTCCTCTGCATTCACATCATAATCCAGCTGATCGCGCCACTTGTCAAATTCCGCATTGAATTCGTCAATATAGGTTCTGTCATTGAAGATATAGTTATGTCCCCTGTCGCTCATGCGGTTGAATATAAAGCGGGGATTCATCTCGTATTTTTCAAAGAACACATCATAGCCGTAACGGATCGGCACAACTTCATCGTCTTCACTGTGTACGATCATCACCGCCGCATCGCTCGCGGCAAAGCCGTCCATTGCGGTCGCGGATGCATATTTTCCGAATTTAATTTTCTCATGGAGCCGGACAAACGGCAGCATCGTATAGATCAGATTTCCGGCCTGCTTCAGTCCGCCCGCCTCAAAGAGATCCGTGGAGCGGTTGCAGCCGGCGCATTCGATGACCGCCTTCACCTCCGGATGATATTGCAGCACGGCGCAGGCGCTGTAGCCGCCCCAGCTGTGCCCGAACAGCACGATCGGCAGATCGGGGATCTCCGTGCTTTCCTCAACGAATGAGATCGCGTGATCGAGATCCGCGACGCCCTGCGGGATGCCGCCGACGCCCTCGCCCTCGCTCTCGTCATTGCCCGTCGCATCGTAGGCAAACACATAATATCCGCGCTGCGCGAAGAAATACGCACAGTCCATATAGGAATTATGTCCCGCGCCGAAGCCGTGCGCCAGCACAATGATGCCGCGCTGTTCGCACTCTGTGCTGTAGAGGTATCCGGTCAGCTTCTGTCCCTTGTCCGACGGGAATTCATATTTCTTCCGTTCAAGCGCCGGAATGCCGTCGAAATCCTCCAGCCGGAACATGAGCGGCTCATAGCTCGTAAAGCGCTTGTTGAAATTATCGTTGTAAATCGAAACGGAAAACGCCCACCAGCCGCCGGTCAGAAGCAGAATGATGACCGGAATGATGATCAGGATGATAACCTTTTTGCGTGATTTTTTCATAACAGACTCCTTAAAGGTTCTGATTTGGGAGTGAATGAATCAGGACATTATAGATATTTGCTTGCATTTTGCGTCTTCGCACTCAGCGGTGCAAAAGATCGGTGAATGGGGGAAGACACCCCCTTCGGGGCGGGGAGCCCCCGCTGCCGATTCCTAAAGTTCTCCAGACACGAATATAAACAGAATGGGATTTCCCCAAACCAAACAATAGGCGCGGTCAGCGCCGTAACAGCGACAAACCTGATATGCTCCGCAAAACGCCACCGAAGGGAAACGGCACCGGCACTGCCGGGGGAGTTTCGCTCTCTGCGGAGAGCGACGAGGGGCGCCGCCCCTCGACCCCGCAAGCTTTTTGAAAAAAGCTTGACCAAAAACTTTGAATGACATCGCCGGAAGCGTAATGTAAACGCCCCGACCGGCCGCTCCCTGCTGATTTACTGTCCGCGCTCCATGAGCGTCCGCAGACAGTTTGCGCCGCGCTCGATCGCGACGATGCCTGTCCGGCACATTTCCATGATGCCGTAAGCCTTCATCAGATCAATGAACGCGTCGATCTTCGAGGTCTCGCCGGTCAGCTCGCAGATCAGTGCCTCCTTGGAATAATCCACGATTTTCGAGCGGAAAATCTCGACCGCCGCCATGATATCCTGCCGCGTGGCCGCATCATTGCGCACCTTCAGCAGCAGCAGCTCGCGGATGACAGTCTCATGCTCATCCAGTACCTCGACCTCCTTGACATCGTGCAGCTTTTCGAGCTGCGTGACAATGCGCTCCTTGATGTCGTCATCGCCGCGGAAGGCGACGGTGATGCGCGAAAGCCCCGCCGATTCCGTCTCACCGACCGTCAGGCTGTCGATATTGAAGCCGCGCCGCGTGAACATTCCCGAAACGCGCGAAAGCACGCCGGAGATGTTCGCGACCAGCACGCCGATCACATATTGCTTTTCCATGCTATCTCCTTACCGGATCACGGTGATAATATCGTCAATCGAGCCGCCCGGCGGCAGCATCGGCAGCACAAGCTCATCCGTGTCGATCTTCGCGTCGATCACAAACGGCGTATGACACCGGAACGCTTTTTCCAGTGCAGCGGCCAGCTCCGCAGGCGTCTCCGCCCTTGCGCCCTGTGCGCCGAAGCCCTCCGCTACCTTTACAAAATCCGTTTTCCGGTTCAGCGTCGTACCGGAAAAATGCCTGTCGAAAAACAGTGCCTGCCACTGCCGCACCATGCCGAGGACACCGTTGTTCATAATGATGACCGTCAGCGGGATCTGCTCGGTCACGGCGCAGGCCAGCTCATTCAGATTCATGCCGAAGCTGCCGTCACCGGTGAACAGCACCGGCCGCTTTCCGGCCGCGAGATACGCGCCGATCGCCGCGCCCATGCCGAAGCCCATTGCGCCGAGTCCGCCGCTTGTCAGGAAGCTGCGCGGCGTTTTCAGCGGATAGCGCTGTGCCGTCCACATCTGATGCTGTCCGACATCGGTGACGATGACCGCATCCTCCGGCGCCACAGCAGCGACCGCATCAATGATGCTGTCATGCGTGAGCGCCGCATTCCGCCGGACGGCGTGAGACTGCGCCGTGCGTTTCGCCTCCTCCTGCCGCAGTTCCCCGATCCGCGCACGCCATTCCGGATGCGTCTGCGGCTGCACGATTTCGTTCAGCCGGATGAGCGCATCCTTCAGATCGCCGCGCACGGTGAGCTGCGCAGGGATATTTTTATTCAGCTCCGCGCCGTCAATGTCAATGTGAATGATATTGAAATGCCGCGCAAAGCGCTCCTTTTTGCCGGTTGCGCGGTCGGAGAACCGCACGCCGAGCGCGATCACGAGATCGGCCTCGTCCTCTGCGGCAGATGCGGCATAATGCCCGTGCATTCCCTGCATTCCCAGAAAGAGCGGATGCTCCGAGGGAACCGCCGAAAGCCCCATCAGCGAGCAGCCCATCGGCGCGTCGATCTTCTCCGCCAGCGCCCTGACCTCCGCCGCCGCATTGCCCGCGATCACGCCGCCGCCGAAATAGATATACGGCTTCCGCGCTTCCGCGATCATCTCCGCGGCACGGGCGAGCCTGTGTGCGGATGCACGGCGCAGCGGCTCCGGTTCGATCGGCGCAGCGGCGGGGGTGAATTCGCATTTTGCCTGCTGCACATCCTTCGGGATATCGACCAGCACCGGCCCCGGCCTGCCGGATTTCGCAATGCGGTAGGCTTCGCGGACGGTCTCCGCGAGATCACGGATATCCTTGACGATGAAATTATGCTTTGTCACCGGCATACTGACGCCGAGGATATCGACCTCCTGAAAGCTGTCTCTGCCGATCTGATCGCAGGGCACATTGCCTGTCACCGCAACGACCGGAACGGAATCCAGATAGGCCGCCGCGATGCCGGTCACGAGGTTTGTCGCGCCGGGTCCGGATGTTGCCATGACGGTGCCGACTCTGCCGGATGCGCGGGCATAGCCGTCGGCGGCGTGTGCCGCGCCCTGCTCATGCGCTGTCAGGACAAAGCGGATCTTGTCGCGCCGCTGATAAAGCGCATCGAACAGATCCGTGACCTGTCCGCCCGGATAGCCGAACAGCAGATCACAGCCCTGCTCGATCAGTGTTTCTATGACGATCTGTGCGCCGGTCAGTTCCATATTCTTCCTCCACTTGCTGAAATCATTCTGTAAGCCGTCTGCGGAGAGCGACCAGAGGGACAATTCCCTTTGGAATCCCGCCATTGGCGTGCTGTATATGATACAATGTTTCTTATCTGAGCAGCTCCCTGAAAGCTGCATACCCCTATTTCTTATTCTTCGGCTTTTTGCGGACGGAATATCCGAACTCGCCGCATTTGCGTCCGAGCGCAAAATATTCCCCGTGCGCATAGGCCAGCAGGCCGCTCTGCTGCAAATTCAGCCGCCCCTTGCTGTCCACATAGCGGCTGTCCGCCGCCGTACCGATGATCTCCGCCAGAAACATATCATGCGAGCCGAGCGGAATGATCTGCGTCACGCGGCACAAAAGGCTCACCGGCGATTCTGCCAGCACCGGCACATTTCCGTTCTCCGGCATGAGCAGATGCAGTCCGCATTTCGCGATCTTGTCGATCTCACGCCCCGACCGCACACCGCAGAAATCCACCGCACGGACAAGCGCCGTCGTCGGCAGATTCAGCGCAAATTCGCCGCTTTCCTTAATAATGCCGTAGGAATGGCGCGTCGGGCGCACGGAGATATAGGTCATCGGCGGATGCGTACAGCAGATGCCCGTCCATGCGGCCGTCATGATATTCGGATGCTCCATCGTCCCGCAGGTGACAAGCACGGGCGGCACCGGCGCGAGCAGTGCGCCGCCGTTCCAGAAAATCTTTTCCACTTGCTGCAACTCCTTGTAATATTATCAGTGCGTCCGGATCAGCACCGCGAGCAGCACCGCTTCGAGCGCCGCGCCGATGCTGCACATGATGACTGCCATTGCCGCATCGCTGGAGCGGACAATGACCTTCTCCGGATCGCTCCGGCTGACGCGGAGCCGGATGCGGTCGCCGGCCTTCCATTTCCGGATGCTGAATGCCGCATGGATCTCGATGGAATGCGCCCTGCCGTCTGCATCGGTATAATCCGTGAAGAATGCGGGATAGTGTCCGCTCCGGATCTGCACCTGCCGGATCTCCCGGATCGTGCCCGCCGTATCGAAATGATCTCCCCGCATCCGGAGCGCGTCAATCACCAGCATGACCGGACGGTTGAAGAAGATATATCCGCCCGCAGCCATGCCGGTCACCAGTGCCGCTTCCGGCGGGATGATGCCGGAGAGCCGGTATACGAGCGCGAATACCGCATAGCATCCCATAACGATCAGCTCGTCTTTTCTGTAAAAACGGTACATCACACACCCCGCTGCTTTCCAATCAGCGCAGGATATCCGCCGCCTCTCCCGCAAGGCCGGATGCATCTACGCCGAGCCATGCGCAGACCGTCTGCCCGATATCCGCAAAGCTGCCGCGGATGCCGAGATCCACAGGCTTTACGCCGTTTCCGTACATCAGCACGGGAATATATTCGCGGGTATGGTCAGTGCCGTGCGCCGCCGGATCGCAGCCGTGATCGGCGGTCAGGATCAGCAGATCATCCTCACGAAGCTGCGGAAGCAGTGCGCCGAGCTGCGCATCAAATGCATTCAGCGCCGCCGTATAGCCGGCGATATCGCGCCGGTGTCCGTATGCGCTGTCAAATTCCACCAGATTGACAAAGCAGAGTCCGCTGAAATCATGCGCAGCAAGCTGAATCGTCTTGCCCATGCCGTCATCATTGGAGACGGTGCGGTGTCCCTCCGAAATGCCCTGTCCGTTGAAGATATCCGCGATCTTGCCGACCGAGATCACCTGCTGTCCTGCCGCCTGAATCCGGTCGAGCATTGTCGGGGCAAAGGGCGAGACAGAGTAATCATGCCGGCGCGGTGTTCGCTGAAAATCGGGATACTGCCCGATAAACGGCCGCGCAATGATGCGCCCGACCGCATATTCGCCCTGCATGATCTCCCGCGCCTTTTCGCAGATGCGGTAAAGCTCCGGCACGGGTACGATCTCCTCATGCGCGGCAATCTGCAAAACGCTGTCGGCGGAGGTATAGACAATCAGTGCGCCGGTCTCCATATGCTCTTTGCCGTAATCGCGGATAACCTCCGTGCCGGAATAGGGCAGATTGCAGAGAATCTCACGGCCGGATGCCGCCCGAAGCGCCTCCAGCACCGGCTCCGGAAAGCCGTCCGGATAGGTTTTCATCGGGACGGTCGAGATCAGTCCGGCGATCTCCCAGTGACCGGTTGTTGTGTCCTTGCCGGCGGAGCGTTCCGCGCATTTGCCGTAGGCGGCGGAGGGCGCAGGAACGGATTCACCGCAGCCGATCCCGTCAATGTTGAACAGTCCCATTTTCTGCATATTCGGCACATAGAGCTTTCCGGAAGCGAAGCAGGAACGGAGCGTATGCGTTCCGGCATCGCCGAAGCGGTCTGCATCCGGCAGCTCGCCGCAGCCGCAGCTGTCGAGCACGATCAGAAAAACGCGCTTTGCCATATCGGGTTCCTCCTGTATGATATATCTGTCAGGCCGCAGTCAGCGGCGTGTATGATTATGCTGAGCGTGCGGGATTTACCGCAGCGGCTGCTTTCCGTGCAGCACGGTCAAGCCTGCGCTTGCGCCGGACTGCCGATTTATAGGCATCATATGCCGCACAGTATTCCGCATAGACGCGCTCTGCGGTCTCCCGCGAACACTTGTCCGCATAGACCGTCTCCTCAAAGCCGCTGCAAAGTCCATGCAGGCTGACGCCGAGGAACTGCTCCTGCTTGGCACAGAGATCCCGCGCTGTCTCGGCGGGATCCGCCTTCCACTGCTTCCGCAGCCGCGCAAATGCTGCCTGCACCGCTGCCGCATCCATATTTCTCCGGTATTTCCGGCGGAACAGGAATTCCCCGATCATCGGTATGATCCAAACCGTAAGCGCAATAAACAGCAGCGCCGCCCCGAACAGAATCAGTCCGGAGAATTGCAGTGCCTTCGTCAGTCTTGCGCCGCGTGTTCTCGGTACGATATCCGCACTTGCAGTCGGATTGAACTGCACCCAGCCCGCGCCGGGAATATACACATCCACAAATGCATGACCGTGTTCGGTCGTGATAACATAAACATTTTCAGCACCGACGAACGGACGCGTGTCCTTATCGACCATTGCATAGCCTTCGACATATCGCGCAGTCAGTCCGGCGGCGCGGCAGAGCTCGACCATTGCGCCCGCATATTGCCGGCAGACGCCGGTCTTGTTCCGGAACAGGAAGGTTTCGAGATTGTCGTCCTCCGCGAACTGATATTCCAGCGAATAGATATACTCGCCGGAGAATTTCAGGTGGTCGGAGATCGCCATTGCCTTGTCATACGGATTGTCGATGCCGGCGGTGAGCTGTTCCGCAAGCTGTTTGATGCTGTCGGGCGTTTCGCTCTCGACCGTATGGTCAAGGTAGACCGCATTGAGCGCCTCGTCCAGCGCTGATCTCAGCATCACGCTGTCCTCACCCTCCGAGTAATAAATCGCGGCATCCGTAAGCAGATTGACCCATTCATCGGGATCGACCGTGTGAATGAGCGTCTGCGCAGATTTGCTGCTGAAATAATCCGGCGAGAGATAGTCCATTTCATATTCCTGCTGGAATGTCCGCGACTGCTGATAACGGAACAGAATGCTGTTCCCGCTCTGATAGAGCATCGGCGGGCGAACCGTGCCGTCCAGCAGCTTCGCACGCTGCAAATAGATCGGTGAGGGGAATGTGAAATAGTTGAAGGTCGCCGACATGACGCGGAGATAGCGGTAATAATCCTGCGGAACAACCGTCTGCGCAGCAAATTCCGTCAGGCCGTACTGCTCCGCAAATTCGGGATGCGCCTGCGCCGCTTTCCGGAGCAGATTTTCCAGCTCCTGCGGATCGGTCTGTGAGGCGAGCGTATAGAAGCCATCCTGCTCGACATATTCCGGATCCGACTGCTCCGGCATTTTGTCATATGCCGCCGCCGTCCACTCATCCTTATCGTAGTGATAATTGGTGAAAGTCCGCATTCGCAGATTCAGCGGTTCATCGGCGGTTGCATAATACAGCGTCCGCGAATAGCCCGTGCTGAAATTATCGCTGCTGTCGGAGCTGTCCGTAAAGCCGCGGATCGCGTTTTCCAGATAGTCAGACAGCGAGGAAAGGTCGATCATCGTATCGAAAACGGTACGGTCAGCCTCGACCTCCGGCTTCGGCACGACCAGCACAAGAATCGTCGCCGCCGCAATGAAAATACCGATCGACTGGAAGAATCTGCCGTCCATGATCTCCGGCGTGACCTTTGCGTAGGGTGAATTCTTCGGCGGCGATTTCAAATGACTGACGGAATCCGGCGCATAGCGCTGATAGACATCGCTGCTCTCCGCGTGCGCCTGCCGGCAGTAGATCATAACAGAGAAATAGCAGACCAGCAGAATAATAATCATCGGAATCGGCATATCTTCATTTTCCTTTGCGTAGATCGCAAAGGGGAAGACCATGACCACAAAGGACATCAGCACACGGTAGCGCACGAGCGTGAAATAATACGCCGTTGTCGCAATGAACATCGTGAACAGCACGAACATCGCGATCGTATAGCCCGGAAATTTCACGGTCAGAACGCTCTGCGGCGTGAGAAACCAGACCATGAAATCCAGCTGAAGAAGCGGATCCTCCGGCGCAAAGGGCTGTGTCTCACGGCCGAGCGACATGAAGATGAATGCGACCATGAGAAACGCGATGCCGACCGCAATATAGGCCGCGCCGCCGATGACCGGATGCTTTTTGACATAATCGAACAGCCGGAACAGCACCCACTGGATCCCAATGGAAAGCAGGATCCAGAGCCATGTGTATTCCGGTGCATAGTGATAGAGAATACCCGAAACGATCGTCACGGAGAAGATCAGCGGGATGTGCTGCGCCCGCAGCAGATACCGCAGAACCGGACTGCGTTCAATGACGGCTGCCGCATTCATGGCTCAGCCCCCTTTCATATATCATGCATTCTCGCCGCCTGCCTGTTTGAGACTGTGGTCGGCGGTGACATACCAGAGCGAGCCGTTATCCGGCAGGCAGATATCCTCATGCATCCGCTCCGGCACGATCAGATAAAGCAGCGTATAGAGCTGCTCCAGCATCGCTGCGGTCTCCGGCGTGCTCTCTGCCGCAAACCAGAGCAAAACACTCTCAGTCTCCTGCGCCAGCTGCGGCGGGACGGCTGCCGTTCCCGCGAGTTCTTCGGCCGGACGGAATCCGCCGCGCAGCAGATTGACCGCTTCAACAGCGACCTGCTCGCCGTAATCAACGGCAACGGCCGTCCACTCCCCCACGGCATCCGGATAGAACAGCTTGCAGGGATAGCCGTTGCGGGCGCAGAGCATCAAAAAGCCGAGTGCCGTCTCGATCAGATGCTCCTCCGCTTCGAGCCGTGCAGCGGTCGGCTCAGCACTGCGGCTCCGGCGAAAATCCATGACAACAGCGAGCCGCGCCAGCGCGATCGGCTCATCCTGCCGCACCATGAGATGCCGCCGCTTCGTCGAGAGCTTCCAGTTAATGCGCTTGAGCGAATCGCCCGGAATGTATTCGCGGTGCTCGTAGCCGGGCATCGCGGATGCCGAAAAGCTCGGCGTCGTTTCTGTTTCCTCATCTGCCGCCGCAGCCGCCGTCGCGACCGAGCGGAACAGCTCTGTATTCGCCTTCATCTCCGGAATCTCCGGAAGGATCAGCAGATTCGCCGGCTTCGGATCCTGCATTTTGAACCGGAACATCCCGAAATAATCGGAGAGTTTGACCGAACCGGCTGTCAGCGCAGCATTGCCGCAGAAGCGGGCAGTCAGCGGAATGCGGTATTCCGATTCCCGCGCCGTACCCATCGAAAGGCAGACCGGCAGAATAAAGGGCTGAAGCTGCTGCGCCCGCAGCTTCTTCCAGCGGCGGTATGCGATCTGATAGCGCAGCTGGCCGAGCGTTTCCTCCGAAGGCTTCTCCGGCAGCGGATCGGCGTCCGGATTGAGCGGATCAAAATGCGCATCCGCCGTCAGATGCAGCCGCAGAAAGGGCAGCGGCAGGATCGTATCCTTTTCGAGCTTCAGCACTGCCGTGATCTTCTGATGCTTCGGAACGGAATCCGGCAGTTCCAGCGTCAGGCGCAGTCTCCGCCGGACAAGCAGCGTCATGACTGCGGAGATCAGCGGCATCAGCAGCAGAAAGCTCAGCATCATCACGCCGATCGTGCCGTCCATATAGAGCATGAAGACCAGCGCAATGGCGATTGCACAAAAATACCCGACCGTCATTTCTCTGTTTCCATCGGGACAGGCACAGCCGCCAGCACCTCTTCGATCACGCTGCGCGTATCGCCCTGCTTGGCCTTGCCCTTCGGCGAGAGAATCAGTCTGTGCGCAAGCACCGATTCCGACATTTCCTTGACATCGTCAGGCAGCACATAGTCTCTGCCGGCAAGGAAGGCATTCGCCTTTGCCGCCTTATAGAGCGCAATCGAGCCGCGGGGCGATGCGCCGAGCGTCAGCGAATCATGTGTTCTCGTCGCCGCGACGATCCGGAGAATATAGCGCTTGACGGCATCGCTGACATAGATCTCCTCAACCTGCTTTTGCAGGCCGATGATGTCCTCCGGATGCAGAACAGCTTCCTTGATATTCTCAATCGGGTTGTGATGCTCGGTACGGGAGAGGATCATCATCTCCTCGTCCTCGGTCGGATAGCCCATGCTGATACGCATGAAGAATCTGTCCATCTGTGCCTCCGGCAGATGATAGGTGCCGTAGGTCTCGACGGGATTCTGCGTTGCAAGCACCATGAACGGCGCGGGCAGCTTGCGCGTTTCACCGTCAATGGAGATCTGATGCTCCTCCATGACCTCAAGCAGCGCAGACTGCACCTTCGGGGAGGCGCGGTTGATCTCATCCGCGAGCAGAAAATTGCACATTGCGGCGCCGGAGCGGTATTCCAGCTCGAAGGTAGTCTGATTGACCATCGAATAGCCTGTAATATCGGACGGCATGACATCGGGAGTCAACTGGATGCGGTTGAAGCTGCCGCCGATTGAACGGGACAGCGCCGCAGCGAGCTGTGTCTTGCCGACGCCGGGCACATCCTCGATCAGAATATGGCCGCTGCAAAGCAGCCCCGCAATGACACAGCGGATGACATTGTCTTTTCCGACGATGACACTGCCGATGCTGTCTGTAAGCTTTTGAATCTCAGTATTCATGATCTGGCACTCTCCTGACTGTATAGATAGTATTATTATAACATATCCGGGCGAAAAGTGCAATGGATTCAAACAAATTAAATGATCTGTTTTCACAGTCCGCTCTCTGACCGGAGCCGGACACTGCCCGGCAGAGCATATTCAGGCGAAATTTGTATCGGTTCAGACATCAAAAAGGGAGGATATCCGCGGACGGTATCCTCCCTCATCGTTATTTTTTCGTTCAGACCTGCGGCAGCTTGGAGAAAGATGCTTCAAGCTCTGCATCGGTCGGCACATAGTTTTCGAGTGCGCCGTCATTATACTTCGCATAGCCTGCGAGATCGAAATAACCGGTGCCGGTCAGTCCGAAAACGATCGTCTTTTCCTCGCCGGTCTCCTTGCATCTCAGTGCCTCGTCGATCGCCGCACGGATCGCGTGGGAGCTTTCCGGTGCGGGCAGGATGCCCTCAATGCGTGCAAACTGCTCTGCCGCCTCAAAGACCTCCGTCTGCTTATAGGAGACCGCTTCGAGAATGCCCTGCGCACGGAGCGCGGAAAGCATTGTATTCATGCCGTGATAGCGCAGGCCGCCGGCATGGTTCGGTGCGGGGATATAGTCCGCGCCGAGCGTATACATCTTCGCGAGCGGGCAGATCATGCCGGTGTCTGCATAATCATATGCATATCTGCCTCGTGTCAGCGACGGGCAGGATGCCGGCTCAACCGCGATGAATCTGTAATTTGCTTCGCCGCGAAGCTGTTCGCCGACGAACGGCGCGATCAGTCCGCCGAGATTCGAGCCGCCGCCTGCGCAGCCGATGATGACATCCGGCTTGATGTCGTATTTGCGGAGCGCTGTCTGCGTTTCAAGGCCGATGACGGTCTGATGCAGGAGCACCTGATTCAGCACAGAGCCCAGCACATAGCGATAGCCCTCGCTGCTGACGGCTGTTTCGACTGCTTCGGAAACCGCGCAGCCCAGACTGCCGCCCGTGCCGGGATGCTCTGCGAGAATCTTGCGGCCGATTGCAGTTGTCTCGGAGGGAGACGGGGTGACGGATGCGCCGTAGGTGCGCATGACCTCGCGGCGGAACGGCTTCTGCTCATAGCTGACCTTGACCATGAACACCTTGCAGTCGAGATCGAAATAGGAGCAGGCCATCGAAAGCGCCGTGCCCCACTGACCGGCGCCGGTCTCGGTCGTAACGCCCTTCAGTCCCTGCTTTTTTGCATAGTAGGCCTGCGCGATGGCAGAATTGAGCTTATGGCTGCCGGAGGTATTGTTGCCCTCGAATTTGTAGTAGATCTTCGCGGGTGTGCCGAGCTTCTTTTCCAGGCAGTATGCCCGAACCAGCGGAGACGGACGGAACATCTTATAGAAATCGCGGATCTCCTGCGGGATTTCGATATAGGCATCGGTCTCGTTCAGCTCCTGCTCGGCAAGCTCGCGGCAGAAGACCTGCGAGAGCATATCGAGCGTTGCCGGTGCATGGGTCTTGGGATCCAGCAGCGGTGCTGGCTTTTCTGCCATGTCAGCGCGGAGATTGTACCACGCTTTCGGCATTTCGGATTCTTCCAGATAGATCTTGTAGGGGATTTCCTTGCTCATGATTAACACTCCTTTTGTCAACCGGTCGGCTGTCGGGAAGAACAAAAAACGCCCGTCCCTGACAGATTCTTACAGTCAAGGACGAGCGGTGCTCGCGGTGCCACCTTGATTCGCCGCGTCTCTGCACGATCAGAGAACACAGCGCACTTTTCACGGATACATCTATATCCTCGGCACTGACGCGTGCCTGAAGCGTCGCAGCTTTCACTGCGCCCTCGGCGGGCCATTGGGTGCTCTGTGATCCGTCCGGCTCTCAGCAATACCGGACTCTCTGTGGGGCATGAACACCGTTTCTCTCCGCTTCAACGGTTTACAGTGATATTATAGCACATTAGAATGCCCTTGTCAATAGCTTCGGAGAATTTTTTTCGGGCTAATAAAGATTTGGGTGGATTCTCGCACAAAAAAGGTGGTTTAGAACGGTT
>CAMOOV010000031.1 GCA_946621745.1 uncultured Ruminococcus sp. | reverse complement strand
ATTCATTTTGCCATAGGCGGCTTTTTGTGCTGTCCGTACAAAATGGGGCGGTTCATTTCTCTGTGCGGCGGCTTTTTCTATATAAATATGTATTATGCCGGAAGCGGATGCGCATCGGGGCGGGAGACTGCATCCGGCTGCGTCTGGGGCGCGGCCTTTTCTGCTTCAGCCGGGAGCGCTGCGGCATCCGGCTTGGGCTGCGGCCGGCCGCCGGGCTTCGGTGCATCTGCATCCGGCTTCGGCGCATCCTCATGCGGATGCGGCGTTTCGGTCTCATGACCGTGAGCGTGCGGATGATCTGCTTCGGCGGGCGGTGCTTCGGGCGCCGGGGGCTCCGGCTTGTCTGCCTTTGGAGCCGGCGGCTCCGGTTTCTCCGCATCCGGCGCGGGCGGTGCAGGTTTGCCTGCTTCCGGTTCATGATGCGCAGGCTCTTTCGGCGAATCCGGCTGCGGTGTATTCTCCTGTGCGGGAGCGGGCGCAGGCGCAGGTGCATCGGGATGCGATGCTGCATCCTTTGCGGGATCAGGCGCGGCCGGCTGCGGAGGATTCTCCGGCGTGACGAGTCCCTTGACCTCTGTTTTCACACTGAGCTTTGCGGCTTCATTCTCGATCTGCGTTTTATAATCGGTATACAGTTCCTTATTGTCAGACGGCACATAGACCTGCACCGGTGAAGCATCGCTGATCTTTCCGTCATTGACCGAACGCTCAAGAATGTCGTGCATCATCGCAGAAAGCGTGATGTGCTGACCGTCATAGCTGTTCAGATCGCGGTTTCCGTCTGCATCGTCACTCTGTACGGAAATGACCTCGCCGCTGCTGTTGAGCTTCATCTCATATCTTGTGCGCTCGACCATAATTACAACAGACTGCGCTTCTTCGTTCAGCTGAATCCGGTTCATGCGGAATATACCGAATCCGACACCGCTCAGTATCAGCAGGCAGGCCGCCGCTGCCGCAGCAATGCGCACGATCTTCCGCGTTGTGATGCCCTGCGTTCGGATCGGTTCATCCATGAGGACGGGATCCGTTACCGTCTGGCCGACGGTATACCGCAGATTCGCAGCGCGCACAAAGCGCGATTCCTCATCCATCAGCACGGCATAGGCCGGATGACATTCCATGACCATATATTTCATGCCTGAGCGCCTCCTTTCAAAACCTGCATAATATGTCCGCGTAGAATCTCATAGCCGTTCGTACAAATGAGCAGAACGGCAACGAGATATTTTCTGTGGCGTTCGAGCGGCTTCCGCGCCACATCTGCGCCGTCCGCGAGTCTTTGCAGCGGGACACGCTTTGTGCGCAGAAAATCCTCCAGTACATCCGGATGATTTCGCGCATAGCTGACCGCCTTCTGACAGATGGCGAGCGTGCGTCCCTGTCTGGGCGCGTTTTCCGCGATATCTGTCATAGATACGCCGAATTCGGTCATCTGTGCGGAAAGCTCGCGGATTTCCTCTCTGGTCGCTTCCCGCACTTCGTTTTCGCTGTATTCGTCGTGCGGATCGGCAACGGTATCCAGCAGCTCTGTCTGATCGTCATCGGCTGCGGTATTCAGCGAGATTTGTCCGCGGTTCTTTTTCTCCCGGCGGTAATAGTCGATCAGGCGGCTTCTGATCTGTAATGCCGCATATTTCAAAAATGCGCCCCTGAGCCTGGAATAGCTTTGGATCGCTTCGTAAAATGCGAACATCGCGATGCTGAGTTCATCGTCCTCCGGTTCGGGCTGCCGTTTCAGATATTTCGCAGTCTCCGAGCGGATGAAGGGCATATAGTCAGCAATCAGGGCGTCTGCTGCATCATTGTCAGTTTTAGCGTCTGTGACACGGGAAATGAGCTGCTGCACATCAGGACTCATGCACATCAGTCCTCCTTTAAGATCAGTATACGCAGTAGATTTCCGAAAAGCGGGGTATCTTCGAAAAAAAAGCAGCGGCAGGTTCCGGAACAGGATCGCCTGCGGATGCAGCCCTCCAGTTCCGGCTGAGACTGCACTTTTATAACATTATTATAACAAGTTTTCAGCAGCTTGTCAATTCCGGTATACAATCGGACAGTATGATGCTTTTCAAGGAGAATCGTGCTTTCTGTCATGATCCGGCAGTCAGATGACTTTTTATACACTGGATAACTGCGCAATCGGGATGCGATTTTTGCGATTATCCTGCAATCCTATTGACATGACTGACTTTTTGTGCTATACTAATGTTAGATTGTAATATTCAGAACAGGAGGGGATGCGTATGAAAAAAAGACTGCTGATCGGTGTGATCGTTTGCGAGACAGAACAGCTCATGCAGCGCAGACTGCTCAAGGGCATATCGGCGCAGGGCTTTGACCTCAATATGGACATCGCTGTATTTTCGTGCATTTCCAACATTACGGAGATGACACCGCATCAGAGGGCAGAATTCAATTTGTTCAACTATATGCATTTCCCGTCCTTTGACGGCATCCTCTATCTGCGTGATTCGATCCACAGTGAGGAGCAGCGGCGGGAGCTTGACAGCATTCTGCTGGAACAGAAAATTCCGGTGCTTGTTCTGGACGACAATACCAGTCCGTTCCCGTATCTGATGATGGATGACCGCAACGGCTTTGCGGCGATTACCGAGCATATGATCAAAGTCCACGGTCTGACCGATCTGCTCTGCCTGACCGGATTCAAGGGGCATTATACTGCGGAGCAGCGTGCACTCGGCTTCCGTGATGCACTCGAAGCGGCGAATCTGCCGTTCTCTGAGGACATGGTCATTTACGGTGACTACTGGCATGATTCCGGCAAGAAGCTCGCTGCGGAATTTCTCGAAAAGAAACGGCGTCTGCCGCAGGGCGTTGTCTGCGGCAATGATCCGATGGCAATGGCGCTCTGTCACGGACTGATCGGCAACGGCATCCGTATTCCGGAGGATATCATGATCGCCGGATATGATGCATCGCTGACCGAAACACGCTGCATGATCCCGCTGACAAGCTATGTGCGGCGGAATTTCCGATTGGGCGCAATGGGTGTTGCGAAGCTCTATCAGATGATGACAGGGGAGAGCTGTGCGCTGACGCAGACCGAGCGGATCGAATGCATCACCGGCGACAGCTGTTCCTGCGGCGTGGATGTGGAATATCTCCGTCATCAGATTCAGGTCGAGGAAAAGCAGGATGCATTCCGCACAATGTTCCGGACGAGCAATATGAGCAGCAATCTGACCAGCTGTCAGACGCTGGATGACTGCATGGAGGCGATCCGGCGTCATGTCTATCTGATCCGTGACTGCAAGGAATTTTTCATCTGTCTTTGCGAGGACTGGGAGGGCGGCGGCGCGCTGGAAAATCCCGCCGAATATCGCCGAGAGGGATTCCCGAAGCATATGCTGCTGAAGCTCTTTGATGAGCCGAGCGGCTGCGTTGTGACAAAGCCTTTCCCGACGGTCAAAATGCTCCCGCGTCTATTTGAGGAGCGCGAAAAGCCGGCAGTCTTCTTCTTCTCGCCGCTGCATCACAATGACCGCTTTTTCGGCATTGCAGCACTGAGCTTCGGCGACCGGCTTGATACATATGATCCGCTGTACTGCGAATGGCTGACGATCGTCAATACTGCGCTGGAATTTGTCCGGATGCAGACCTATCTCAAGCGATTCAATAACCGTATCTATCTTTCGTCGATCCGCGATTCGCTGACCGGTCTTTATAATTACGAGGGCTACCGCAAATTCTCCCGCGAATGCTTTGAGGCCGCGAAGAACGAGCACCGCAGATTTCTGCTGCTCTATGCGAGCTTTGATTCGCTCCGTCAGATCAATGAAACTTATGGCCATTCGGAGGGCGACAGCGCCGTGACTGTTCTGGCGAATGCAATGAACAACAGCTGCACGACCTACGAGCGCTGTGCGCGCATCGAGGATGCAGAATTTGCGATCGTCGGTTATCAGGATTATGAGGAGGATGCGTGTCAGCGGCTTGTCTACGCGATCTCCGGTTATCTGGAGCATTACAACCAGAGCTCGCTGAAGCCCTATAAGATCACCGCGAGCTTCGGTTATTTCTGTGACTATATCAGCCCCGGCATGACGCTGGAGGAAATCATCGCGGTCGTTGCCGGAAAAATCGAGGAAAGCCGTGCTTCCAAGCAGAACGAAAAGTCCTCGCCGTATTACCGCGAATTTGTCGATCTGCGTGAGCGAATCTACAGCAATCCGCAGGAGGACTGGAGCATTGATTCGATGTGCAGAGATCTGATCCTCAGCCGCGGCTATTTCCAGAAGCTCTATACCCGCTGCTTCGGCATCAGCTTTACGCAGGATGTCATCAACAGCCGCATTGAGCTGTCCAAGCGCCTGCTGTCCAGCACCGATTACAGCATTGCATATATCGCAGACCAGAGCGGCTACAGCAACTATGTGCATTTCATGCATCAGTTCAAGAAGATCGTCGGCATCACACCGACCGAATACCGCAAGCGCAAGCGTCAGACGGAGGATTGAACGAATATGAAGGATTATGTTACCGAGCTGCTTTCCGGCATACCGTTTTTCGTGCTGGTCATTGCAGCAGTTGTTGTCGTATTGATCGCGCTCCGCAAGATCCGCAAGACCGTTGTCAAGATTGTTCTGGTCTGCATTGCGGTTTCTGTCATGTGTCCGTCGGCGTGGATGACAGTCAAAAAATGCGGTGCGTATCTGACCGGAAAGTATGCACCGGAACAGAGTCTTACCTATGCGATCGAGCATCTCGACAAGGAGGCTGTGAAAAAACTGCTGGAACAGGGTGCCGATCCGAATTCGGATTCGTACTCGTTTTTCAAGGGCAATTACGATGATCCGGAGGTCACCGAATCACTGGTGCAGAAGGCGATCCGGATCGGCAAGCCGGAGATCGCAAAGCTGCTTCAGCAATACGGCGCGAAATAAAACAAATCCATACCAATGACAGGCAGATGCTTCCGCAAAAGGCATCTGCCTTTTGTTATGCATACATTTCTGCGGAGTTGTTATCATAATAGCTGACCGGTCAAATGGTACAACTTTACATAATAGCCGAAAATAATTGTTTGCTATCCACAAAATTCAATATGGATTCTTGTGAGAGTATACAAATTTGACCTGACAGCATGAAATATGTCTTTACAATTCAGCCTCCCTGTGTTATAATATGTATATCTGATGTCCTTGAATGGCTGAAAGGAGACCTTCAATGGAGGAATACAAATATCTTGCGATCGTAAAATGGGCGAAGGAGTATATTGCATCTAAGCATTTGCAGCCGAATGACCGGTTTCTGTCCGAAAAGGAGCTTTGTGAGATTCACGGTGTCAGCCGCCAGACCGTCCGCCAGGCGCTGAACTGCCTGGAGAGCGAGAATGTTATCAGCCGTATGCGCGGCAGCGGTACATTTGTCAAGGATGGGATCGTGAAACCGCAGGGGCAGGACCTCCGGATCGGTGTGATTTCCACCTATTTCAGCGATTATATTTTCCCGCAGATCGTGACCGGCATTGAGTCTGTGCTGAATGATTCCAATATCGGAATGCAGCTGACGATCACACATAATCAGGTCTCCGAGGAAGCAAGAGCGCTGAAATCGCTGATCGCGAACGGTGTGCAGGGATTGATCGTTGAGCCGTCCAAGAGCGCGCTGCCGAATCCGAATATGTCGCTGTATCAGGAAATCCGTAACAACCGGATCCCGCTCGTGTTCTTCAATGCAAAGTATCCGTGGACGGATTATCCGCTGGTTGCAATGGATGACGAAGCCGCCGGAAAGATCGTGACGGATCATCTTTTCGACTGCGGTCACAAGCGGATATTCGGTATGTTCGCGCTTGACGATATTCAGGGGCATAAGCGCTACAGCGGCTTCATGAAGAGCTGCCTTGAGCATAATGTCAATACCGCAGAAAAAGATGTCATTTGGTTTGCGACGGCGGAGCGCAATGCGATCTTCCTCTATGCGCAGCTCAAGATCATGGAAATGCTGCACCAGTCCACGGCAGTTGTCTGCTATAATGATAAGATGGCGGTCAATCTGCTGCGGTTCTGCCGGCAGCAGGGGATCCGAGTGCCGGAGGATGTCTCGATCGTCGGCATTGATGATTCCAAATATTCCTCGATCTGCGAGGTGCCGCTGACAACCGTCCGGCATCCGCATCAGGTGCTCGGCGAGACCGCAGCCAGAATGCTGATCGAACAAATGAACTCCAATTTCGGCAGGCAGGAGGACCATATCTTCATTCCGGATCTTGTTGTGCGTGATTCTGTCCGCATATTGAACAAACCCGAAAGCCAGAGCGTTGAGACGGGATTTTTCGGAGGAATGAGCAATGGTGCAGACAGATGAATGCTGTGATTTTCATCCGATCCGTTCGGAACAGGTCATATCTTTGCTGCAAAGCGGAGATCTGAATACCTGCCGCGATCAGTTTGACGGGCTGCTGCGGGAATCCGGATTTCATTCGCTGAGATCGCTGATGCTCCGGCTCTATGTTTGTATGGATATTTATATTGCAGCGCGGAATTTTTCGCAGAGCATCGGTGTTTCCGACAGCAGATTCATTGCAGAATTCGGCAGCATTGACGAGATATCCGCACAGATGCAGACACTTGACGGTACAACCTCGTTTCTGCAACGGATGATCGAACAGTGCATTCGGTGGCGTGCGGAGACCGCAGTGACCGGCGGCAATGATGCTGTTCAGAAGGCGAAGCAGTATATTGACCGGCACTATCGGAATGAGGATATGACACTGCGGACCGTTGCAGATGCAGTCGGTCTGAGCGCACCGTATCTGAGTGCGGTTTTTAAGCGTGAAACCGGACAAAATTTCTCCGAATACCTGACATCTGTGCGCATCCGGCACGCAAAGGAGCTGCTCTGCTGTACCTCCAAGCTGATCTGTGAGATCTCCTATGAGGTCGGCTTCCGGGATTACCGCTATTTCAGCCAGATCTTCAAAAAGCATACAGGGCAGACACCCCGCGAATTTCAGAGTGCAGCTAACCGAATCTGATCGTATGATGTATGCACAACCTAACCGTATAAAACCGTATATCGTAAAATAATCCACATATCTATTAAATATCTTAGTATAATTGTACGAATGAGTTGTGTATAATGTAAATACAAGTTCACGAAACAGTTCTCTGTGAGAGGGAGCGAAACCTGAATGACAAGGAGTGAAAACCATGAAGAAAACCAGAAGAGTTCTTTCGATGATCCTCGCAGCAGCAATGATGTGCGCAGGCATGACAGCCTGCGGCGGCACAAGCAGCACAGGCGGTTCCGCTAATGCCGGCAGCACGGCAGAAAGCAAGGCGGAGAGCAAAGACGAAGGTGCCGCCGAGAGCAAGGACGAGGGCGGTACTACTGACAAGGCGCTGATCAAGGTCGGCATCATCAACAATGATCCGAACGAGTCCGGCTACCGTACTGCGAATGTCAACGATCTGAAGAACACCTTCACGGAGGAAAACGGCTTTGACGCACAGTTCTCCTACAGCCTGAAAAATGACGAGCAGATCCAGTACGCACAGAAGTACATCCAGGATGAGGTCGATTATCTGCTCCTCTCCGCTGCCGATACCGCAGGCTGGGATACCGTTCTGAAGGATGCGAAGGATGCCGGCGTCAAGGTCATTCTGTTCGACCGTACAATCGACGCAGATGAGAGCCTCTATGAGGCATCTATCGTTTCCGATATGGAAAAAGAGGGCGCGACCGCTGTTGAGTGGCTGAAGTCCCAGAACCTCGACAAGTATGAGGTCATTCATCTTCAGGGCGTCATGGGCTCCGCAGCACAGAAGGGACGCTCCAAGGCGCTCGACGATACAGCCGCAGAGCTTGGATGGACGATCGTTTCCCAGCAGACCGCTGAGTGGAATGCTGAAAAGGCACAGCAGATCGTGCAGACCGCGATCGACTCCGGCAAGAGCTTCAATGTGATCTATGCGGAAAACGACGACATGGCAAAGGGCGCCGTCGCAGCACTCGATAAGGCCAACATCGCACACGGCGTCGGCAAGGATGTTGTCGTCATGGGCTTTGACTGCAACAAGTGGGCACTCGAAGAGCTGCTCAAGCAGAACTGGAATTATGACGGCCAGTGCAATCCGTTCCAGTCCTCTTACATCAAGGACATCATCGACAAGCTCGAAAAGGGCGAGACGCTCTCCGAGAAGAAGATCATCATGGACGAAAAGGGCTTTGATGCATCGACAATCACCCAGGAGGATGTTGACAAGTACGGCATCTGACAGCTGCAAAGAAAAAGCAAGATCGGCACCACTTAGGGGGAAATATTAAAAAAGAAGGGCGCGGACGGCATATAGATACTGTATGTCTTCCGCGCTCAAAATATAAACAAATATTTATATGTTTACCAGATTCACAGTGAAACAGGAAGAAAAATCATGCAAAGGAGAGATGGGAAATGAGCGATCAGACCGTATTGCAGATGCGCGGGATCTATAAATCATTCCCCGGTGTGAAAGCGCTTCAGGATGTCAGCTTTCAGCTCCGCAAAGGTGAAATCCACGCACTCATGGGGGAAAACGGCGCCGGAAAATCGACGCTCATCAAGGTTCTGACCGGCGTATATACAAAGGATGCCGGCGATATTATGATCGAAAACAAGACCGTGCAGATCCACTCGCCGCAGGAAGCGCAGCGGGCGGGCATCAGTACGGTTTATCAGGAAATTTCACTCTGCCCGAATCTGTCCGTTGCGGAGAATATCTACATCGGACGCGGCAAGGGCAAAACCGTCAGCTGGCGGGAAATGAACCGCAAGGCCGGTGCGCTGCTGGATTCACTCGGCATTGCAGTCAGGCCGACGCAGCAGCTCGCAAGCTGCTCGATCGCGGTGCAGCAGATGGTCGCGATCGCACGCGCTGTCGATATGGACTGCCGCGTTCTGATCCTCGACGAGCCGACCTCATCGCTCGATGAATCCGAGGTCGAAAAGCTGTTCGGCATGATGCGCGATCTCAAGGCGCGCGGCGTCGGCATCATTTTCGTCACGCATTTTCTCGATCAGGTCTACGAGGTCTGCGACCGGATCACGGTGCTGCGCGACGGCAAGCTCGTCGGTGAATACGCGATCGCGGATCTGCCGAGAGTGCAGCTCGTCTCGAAGATGCTCGGCAAAGAGCTGGACGATATGGCCGATATCAAAAACGATATTCCGGTCTATGCCGGTAAGGATCAGACACCGGTTTATGAGGTCAAGGGGCTTTGCAGCACCGAAGGCATTCAGCCGTTCGATTTCTATATCCGCCGCGGCGAGGTCAACGGCTTCACCGGACTGCTCGGTTCCGGCCGCAGCGAGTCGGTGCGTGCGATATTCGGTGCGGACAGGGTGACGGGCGGCAGCGTCAGAATGGACGGCAAGCCTGTGAAGATTACGAAGCCGATCGACGCGATGAAGCACGGCATTGCCTATCTCGCAGAGGACAGAAAGCGTGACGGCATCATCGGCGACCTCTCCGTGCGCGATAATATTATTCTGGCATTGCAGGTCATCACAGGATTTTTCAAGCCGTTCTCAAAGGCGAAGGCAACGCAGTTTGCCGAGGAATACATCAAGCTGCTCGATATCAAGACTGCATCGGTCAATACGCCGATCAAATCGCTTTCTGGCGGCAATCAGCAGAAGGTCATTCTCGGCCGCTGGCTGCTGACGCATCCGAAATATCTGATCCTCGACGAGCCGACAAGAGGCATCGACATCGGCACGAAAATCGAGATCCAGAAGCTCGTGCTGAAGCTCGCTGGCGAGGGCATGAGCGTGACATTCATCTCATCGGAAACGGATGAGATGCTGCGCACCTGTTCGCGGCTGCTGGTCATGCGAGACAGAAAGCAGGTCGGTGAGCTGACCGGCGACCAGCTTACGCAGAATACGATCATGCAGACGATTGCAGGAGGTGAAACGGAATGACACAGAAAAAAGGCTTTCTGGCCGGCATCATGCAGCATCAGATCGTCATTCCGATCGCTGCACTGATCCTGCTCGCGATCTTCAATCTGATCGCAGATCCGTCCTTTTTCAAGGTTACGCTCGGCACGAACAGCGCGGGCAATCCGGTGCTTTCCGGTAACCTTATTTCGATTCTCGACTACGGCTCCGAGCTTGCGATCCTCGCGATCGGCATGACGCTTGTGACGGCATCCTCCGGCGGACAGGATATTTCCGTCGGCGCGGCAATCGCAATCAGCGGAAGCGTTGTGCTGCGTGTGCTTTGCGGTACGAATTCCCGTCCGGAGACCTTGCAGGCACCGATCATTGTTGCATTTCTCGTGAGCTGCGCGGTCGCAATGATCTTCGGCGCATTCAACGGCTCATTGGTTGCATTTTTCAAGATACAGCCAATGGTCGCAACGCTGATTCTCTTTACGGCCGGCCGCTCGATTGCCATGTGGATCAACAATAACGAGCTGCCGATCGTCAGCGACGAGACATTCGCATATTTCGGCGGCTATCTGCCCGGCATCCCGATCCCGACACCGTTCTTTATCGCGGTGATTGTTTACATCATAACATGGGCGGTGCTGAAATTCACGAATCTCGGACTGTATGTGCAGTCTGTCGGCATCAACGAAAAGACCTCGCGCTTGAACGGTCTGAATCCGGAGCTGATCAAGCTGATGACCTATGTCCTGCTCGGACTCTGCGTGGCAGTAGCCGGATTTATCAAAGTCAGCCGCCTTTCGACGATCAATTATTCCGTTATTGCGAAGGATATCGAAATGGATGCGATCCTTGCAGTCGCGCTCGGCGGCAACGCACTGAGCGGCGGAAAATTCAACATGGCAGGCTCGATCCTCGGCGCATATGTCATTCAGTTCCTGACGACAACTCTTTACAAATTCGATGTGCAGTCTGATGCGCTCGCAGCATACAAGGCCGTTGTTGTCATTGTTCTGGTCGTCCTCAGCGCACCGATTGTCAGAGAAAAGCTGAGCGCGCTGTTCAAGAAGCTCCGTCCCGCGGGTTCCGCCGGGGCAAAGGTCTGAACGGGAGGGATGAAGATGACAGGTTCAACAGCACCGCGCAGCTCTTTGCGCGGGCGGATCGGCAAAATGACGGATACAAACCTGCTGACCGCAATCACAATCATAGTATTCATCCTGATGTATCTCTTTGCGATCCTCTTTCTGCAAAAGGGATTTCTGAAACCGCAGACCTTTTTCAATATCCTGAACAACAATGCGGCGCTCATCATTCTTTCCTGCGGCATGAGCCTTGTCATGATTACCGGCGGCATTGATATTTCCGTCGGCGGCGTGACGGCACTGGTCGCGATGTGCTGCGCAGTGCATATCGAAGAACGCGGCGGATCGGTCGTTACGGCAATGCTGATTGCGGTCGGCATCGGCCTTGCATTCGGTCTGGTGCAGGGATTTCTTGTCGCATATCTGGAGATCCAGCCGTTCATTGTGACGCTTGCCGGAATGTTCTTTGCCCGCGGCATGACAACGATTGTCCATACAAATCCGATCAACATGACGAATGAAGCGTTCATGAAGCTCAAGGATACGCGCATCACGATCCCGTTCCTCGGCTCGGTCAATAAGGCCGGTGATTACATCAATGCGTATATTGAGATCGGTGTCGTCGTTGCACTGGTGATTGTTGCGGTCATGTTCTGTCTGCTGAAATGGACAAAGCTCGGACGCAGCTTTTATGCCGTCGGCGGCAACCGCCAGAGCGCACTGATGCTCGGAATCAACACCCGCCGCACAACATTCCTCTCTCACCTGATCTGCGGTCTGCTTGCAGGCATCGGCGGCTTCATCTACTTTATGCATATCGGCTCCGGCTCACCGTCCCACGCCTCCGGTGCAGAGATGAACGCGATTGCATCCTCAATCATCGGCGGCACTATGCTGACCGGCGGTGTCGGCAATATCATCGGCACCCTGTTCGGCGTATTGTCTCTGGCTCTGATTCAGAACATCGTTTCCTCGGTCGGTCTTGATCAGGCATGGTGGACCGGCATTACGATCGCGGCAATGCTCTGCGTATTCCTGATTGTCCAGAGCATCATCATTTCGCGCCGCAGAAAAGCAAATCTTTCCGCAGCACAGGGCATCAAAAAGGAGTGATCGTATGAACGCGGCACAGGAGATCCGCGAGGGCAAAACCTTTATCGGCATTGAGTTCGGCTCGACACGCATCAAAGCAGTTCTGATCGGCAGCGATCATTCGCCGCTGGCTGCCGGAACGCATGACTGGGAGAATCAGCTTGAGAACGGCATCTGGACATATTCGCTGGATGCAGTCCGCACAGGCTTGCAGCGCTGCTTTTCGGATCTGAAGCAGAAAACAATGCAGCAGTACGGTACGGCTCTGACCAGAACGGCAGGCATCGGCATTTCCGCGATGATGCACGGATATCTCGCATTTGATGCGCAGGACCGGCTGCTCGTTCCGTTCCGGACATGGCGGAATACCATGACCGGACAGGCGGCAGATGCGCTGACCGAAGCGTTTCAGTTCAATATCCCGCAGCGGTGGAGCATTGCGCATCTCTATCAGGCGATTCTCAGCAAAGAGAAACACGTCAGCGAGATCGCATTCATGACGACGCTCGCAGGCTATGTGCATTATCTGCTGACCGGAAAAAAGGTCATCGGCATCGGCGATGCGTCCGGCATTTTCCCGATTGATCCGAAAACCGGCAGCTATGACGCGGCGATGTGTGAGACATTTGACAGATTGACAAAGGATACCGTATTTTCCATGAAGCTGACGGATATCCTGCCGGAGATCGTTCCGGTCGGGCAGTGTGCGGGAACGCTGACAGAAGAGGGCGCAAAGCTGCTCGATCCGACCGGTACATTTGAATCAGGCATTCCGCTCTGTCCGCCGGAGGGCGATGCGCAGACCGGTATGGCCGCGACAAACAGCGTCACGCCGCGCACCGGTAATGTCTCCGCCGGCACCTCGATCTTTGCGATGATCGTGCTGGAGCAGAGCCTGAAAAATGTTTACCGCGAAATTGACATTGTGACAACGCCGTCCGGCGATCCGGTCGCAATGGTTCACTGCAACAACTGCTCCTCCGACCTCGACGCATGGGTGACGATGTTCGGCGGGCTTCTCAAAAAAGCGGGCGCAGAAATGCCGAAGGGCAGGCTCTATGATCTGCTCTATGATCTCGCGGCGCAGGGCGATCCTGACTGCGGCGGCATCATTTCGTACAACTACTATGCGGGCGAACAGATTACAAATCTGACATCCGGCAGGCCGCTGCTGATGCGCAGACCGGATTCGCCGTACACGATCGAAAATCTGATGCGCAGCCTTGTGTATTCCTGCATGGCGACACTCAAGATCGGCATGGATATTCTGCGCGATGCAGAGCAGGTCAGTCTGGATAAGATCTATGCCCACGGCGGCCTGTTCAAGACGCCGATCGCAACGCAGCCGATCCTTGCGGCGATGCTCGGCACCGATGTGACGCTGATGGAATCCGCGGGCGAAGGCGGTGCATGGGGCATTGCGCTGCTGGCGGCTTATATGTGCCGCGACAACACAGACGAATCATTTGCAGATTATTTGAATCACCGCGTATTTGCCGGAAGAAGCGGCATCAGCGAATCCCCGCGCCCGACAGATACCGAAGGATTGAAAACATATATGGCAGACTACCGCAGCGGTCTTTCCGCCGAACGCGCAGCCGCCGAATCATAATGCAGGAGGTTATATGATGAAATTCTGGTTTGTTACCGGCTCACAGTTTCTTTACGGTGAAGACACGATCCGTCAGGTCGAGGCGGATTCCAAGGAGATCGTTGCCGGATTAAAACTGCCGTTTCCGGTCGAATATAAGCTGACCGCAAAGACGAATGCGGAGATTACGCAGCTTGTCCGCGAAGCAAATTACGATGACGAATGCGCCGGAATTATCACTTTCTGCCATACATTCTCGCCGTCGAAAATGTGGATCAACGGCCTTGCGATGCTGCAAAAGCCGTGGCTGCATTTCCATACGCAGTATAATGAAACCATTCCGAATGAAGCAATCGACATGGATTATATGAATCTGCATCAGTCTGCGCACGGCGACCGTGAACATGGCTTCATCGGTGCCAGAATGCGGATGCCGCGGACAGTTGTCGCCGGATTCTGGAAGGATCCGGATGTGCAGGCGCAGATCGCAGACTGGCAGCGTGCCGCAGTCGGCGCACTGTTCAGTAAAAATCTGAAGGTCGTCCGCTTTGGCGACAATATGCGAGAGGTCGCAGTCACCGAGGGCGACAAGGTTGAAGCACAGATCGTCATGGGCTGGCAGGTCAATACATGGGCAGTCGGCGATCTGGTCAAAGAAATGGACGAGGTCACGGATGCGGAGATCGACGCGCTCGTCAAGGAATACGAATTGCTCTACACGATCGCAACGGACGATATGGATGCCGTTCGCTATCAGGCACGCGAGGAAATCGCGATTGAGCGTATCCTCGTCCGCGAGGGCGCAAAGGCGTTCTCCAATACATTCCAGGATCTGTACGGCATGAAACAGCTCCCCGGACTTGCGTCGCAGCATCTGATGTCCAAAGGCTACGGCTTCGGCGCTGAGGGCGACTGGAAGACCGGCGCTATGACCGCGATCATCAAGGCGATGTATCCGGACGGCCAGACCTCGTTCATGGAGGATTACACCTACGATTACAAGCATGAGCTGATTCTCGGCTCGCATATGCTGGAGGTCTGCCCGTCGATTGCAGCAGACCGCCCGCGCATTGAAGTCCACAAGCTCGGCATTGGCGGAAAGGAGCCGCCTGCCCGACTGGTATTCGAGGGCAGATCGGGCAAAGCAAAGGCACTCTCGCTGATCGACGCAGGCGGACGGCTTCGTCTGATCGCGCAGGATGTCACTTGCGAAAAGCCATTTCAGACGATGCCGAATCTGCCGGTCGCAAGAACCATGTGGAAGCCGGAACCCTCGTTCCTCGAAGGCCTCAAGTGCTGGATTCTTGCAGGCGGCGCACATCATACTGTGCTTTCCTACAATATCACGGACGATGTTGTCCGCGATTTCGCCCGCATCATGGGCATTGAGCTGGTCTGCATCAATGCAGACACCACGGCGGTATCGCTGGAGCGTGATCTGATGCTCGGCGATATCATCTACAGACGGTAAGCATTCCGTCTTCGTTACTTTGCGCAACCCCTCCTTTTTATTTGCTGATATGATGTTCAGAGCCATGCGCGAATGCAAGGCTCTCTTTTTTTGCAAAGAAAACGCCGGCTGTGAACAGCATCTGACAATGACTGCGAAAAAGCCGAAGCAGATCCCTTTCGCAAATAATAAAACGGATGATAGTCAAAGCGGTCATTGACCAGCTCATCCTGTGAAGTAACAAACAGCAGAAGTGTCTTGTCTGAGATTGACCGAATCTCTTTGGCAATATCGAAACCATCTCGGTCCGGCATCAAAATATCCAGGAATATGATGCTGAAAGCCTGCTCGCGAAGTGTTTTCAGCATCTCATCACCGGACTGATAATTTACAGTCGATCTGGTTGGCAACGAATGTTTCAAAGATGACACGATGCATCTGCTTCAGCATTGCAGATTCATCATCACAGACGGGGGCGAAGATCATTAGGTTCCCTCCTTTGATATGCCTATTATAGCTGAATTATTATACGAGTGCAAAATGGAATTGTGTCGTTCGTTCCTCAATATGCACCATTCATCCTAAATATGAATATCCCCCTTGACTTATTTCGCTGAATGTGATAAAATGAAAAATAATATCCTTTCATTTTCTGTTTTTGGGGCAGTGAAGTATGAGAAATCGAATCAGTCAGTCTATCGCGCGATTCAGCTGTTATATCCTCTCGATTCCATTTCTGGCGGCTGCACCGGTTTATGCGGTTACGCTTTCGCCGGTTGATTCCGTAGAACAGAATTTCGGCGAAAATGTTTCATGGAGAATTGCCGGTAACACATTATACATCAGCGGATCAGGCAAAACCTCGAATGGATTGCTGCTTCCTCGCGGCGCCTCTGTTCAGCCGCTCTCTCTTGATACAATAGATTCCTGGCAAAACCTTCAATGGAACGAATATGCATCAAATATCAAAGAGCTGATTATCGAAGAAGGCATCACAGCGATCGGCGCGCAGGCTTTCGGATTGCTCGATCATCTTGAAACAGTCCGGCTCCCTGCATCACTACAGACGATTGAAAGTATGGCCTTTGCCGGATGTCCGCATCTGCAATCTGTCAGCTTACCGGAAGAGACACATCCGTTTATTGCAGGAGATGCTTTTGAATGGAATACATCACTATACAACAGCAGCAAACCGTTCTTTATGCTCAATTCAGCGCTGGTTGAATACGGCGGAGAATCCGCTGAGGTCTATATTCCGGATGATGTGCAGAACATCATTCACGGTGTATTCAAGGAGCATTCGGAAATAACCGCAGTCAGTGTGCCGGCTTCTGTGACGATAATCGGTGATGCTGCATTTAAGGATTGTATCAACCTGAAAACAGTGACTTTTTTCGGACAGGAACAAACAGCTTCGGAGAGAAATCTGCAAAGCATCGGCAGTCAGGCATTTTCCGGTTGTAAATCTCTGGAAGAACTGAACATACCGCGCTCGGTTGTGAATATCGGCGTGAATGCCTTTCAGGAGAATCCGTGGCTTGATGCTGCCGGAGATTATGTGATTGTCGGTGACGGGATTCTGTATTGTTTTCAGGGAAAGCAAAAGATGCTTTCGGTTCCGGATTCTGTCAAATTGATTCCGGGAGGCGATTCCATCGCGGATGCAGCGATTTCCGGCGATAAAATCGTAGAAATACAAATTCCGCAGAGCGTAAAAGAAATACAGCAGAATGCGATCAACTGCAAAAATGCAACCATCGTCAGCGCGGAGCAAACAGCAGCGGCGGCATATGCACTTGAAAACAAAATCGCATTTCGGAATATTACGGACAGTCAACCACAGCGTCCGGACATGACACTGGGTTACACCGCAGACGGCTGGTATTTCGGCAATTCCCGCGCTGTGTTCGGCGATGACTATTATCTGAACGACACCGACAAAGAGCATCTTTCCGATCTCGGCATCAGCACCAGCAACGATCAGACATGGGGCGGATCCTGCGCCGGACTTGCGATCACAGTGATCCTTGCGAAAAACGGCGTATTCAGTCCGTCACAGCTTCAGACAGGGACAGCATCACTGTCAGATGTGAACCCTACAGAGGATATTGTATCGTTCATCAACTATTATCAATGCACACAGAATAAAGGCGGTACGGTTTCTGCCTATGAACCGGATTATCTGCAATTTTACCGGATGCTGACCATCGCCAATAATATTCCCTGCGGCGAATCTCCGTTTCTGCTGACCTTTGCGACGCAGTCAGGCTCGCACGCAGTTGTCGGATACGGAACGGAATCCGGCGAATGGGAATACGAAGGGAAAGTCTATGACGGGCGAATCCTTGTATGGGATTCCAATTATCCAAAGGCACTGAATGATGAATCATGTCTCTATTATGACAGTCAGACCTTTGATTACTGCATCCCGCATTACGGCGTTCATGTTGCGGAGGGGGCAGCGGACAATACCGCCGGTATCATCACAGTTTGCAATGATATAGATGTGCTGAATGCATATCCGTATCCGTTTAATCTGCATTATCAAAAGGGCGACTTAAACTGTGACGGCACAGTTGATGTCGCGGATGTGAAACTGCTAGTAAAGCACCTTACTGTACAAACCACATTGACTGACAGCCAAATGCAGCTGGCGGATTTATCCGGTGATGAAAAGGTCAATGCGGTTGATCTGACATTGCTGAAACGAATTACTCTTTCTCCTGCAATCACATAACAGAAGAATCCACATTGGCAGCGATCAGACTTGCCAATGTGGATTTTGTCTGTTTATGCTTGTGAAATCTCTAAATGGTTCGGGAAGTGTATGAAATGCAGCCGGAATGATCTGCAATCGATACTGAAACCTTACAATCGGAAAACAGCTGCTTTGGCTTTACTCTCCATTTGTACAGTCTACAGGGATAGTATCCCTCTGGCAGGGGTGTGGGGGCAGCGCCCCCACATAGCTTCGT
>CAMOOV010000030.1 GCA_946621745.1 uncultured Ruminococcus sp. | reverse complement strand
GCGCCGACCGCATCATGCAGCTCCGCATCCGCCGCCTGCCGCGCAGCGGCTTCCTCGCCGACTGCCGCAGTCACATCAGAGGTGCTTGCCTTATGCGTCATCTCACTGCGGATCGCCGAGACCGACGATTCGATCGCGGTTTGCAGATTCAGGTCGGCCATCTGGCGCTGTGACATTTCCGTGCCGACCGCGCTCTGCACATATGCTCTGATCTCCGCATCAGTCATGTCGCCGAGCGCACGGGTAATTGCTTCTGTGAACATATCGCGGGATGCGGATGCGGGATTGAATCTGGCATCATCAGCCATAAAATCACTCCTTTGCAATGACAAACGCGCCGTCCGAGGTGACAACATAGTCGCCCTCGGCGGTCACGATGTACCAGAATTTCGGCTCACGCGGCGGATGGTATGCCTGCCGCAGCCGTTCCATGAGCTCATTGTAAACATCCCGCGGCCATTCGTATGCCGATGACGGGATATCCGTGATACAGCGGATGCAGGGTATCCGTGCGGGTGCCGCTGTCCGGATGTCGCCGGCAGTTACGCCGATCTCCACAAAGTCAACATCGCGCAGCACCGGCACGGCACAGAAGCTGCCGGAAAATCCGACGGTTTCGGTCATGGCTTTCCCGTCACGGATATACCGGAACTGCGCTGTTTTCTGCACATAATCATTCCACTCGTCATCGAATACGAATGCGATCATATATCCGCTGTTGCCGCAGATGATCTCCGGCATACCGGTCACGCGGACGATGCGGTTCTGCACTGTGATTGTCATACTCATACGACTACCAGTCCTTTTTCTACATCGACCGTACTGTACGGGGACAGCTCTACAGAACTGACGTATGTCAGATCCACATACTCAAGCGTTTCGCCGTCACTGCCGAGTACTGCAACATTCTCCAGCGTTTGTGTATGATAAGTTAATGAAATTGAACCGCTCATACCCATGCGATTATTGACGCCGATATGCCGGCAGCTCTCAAATGTGACTGCATCGGCATGAACGGCAAGGCCGTGAAATGTATAATACGCACCGTCGATCAGATCAGTCACAGTTGCGGTCGCATCCATTTGCGTATAGGTATCGCTGCCATTTCCGCCTTTAATAGCACCGTTTTCCATGCGCAGCCAATATCCTCCGGAATTGCGCGTATACATCGAACCGAAAATGCTGGCGCCGTTTTTGTCAAGGCGGCAGATCTCCGTGCCGTTATCATCGAGCACCTGAATGACGCCGTTCTGCCCGCCCGCACCGCCGACGGCCAGTGTTCCCCCGCGGATGCGATCAGCGTACATCGTGCCAGCCGCAATGAAGTCCGCGACAATCTGACCGTTCATTGTGATCGCCGTGCCGTAGGTGCCGTGATAGCCGGTGCTGCTGTAACCAATGCCGCCGCTGTTCATCCGCCAGACGGAATGTGCCGTTTCGATATCATCCGTATCCATAATCAGGATCTCATTCGGGCGGATCACGACATAGCCGGTCGTGGCCGCTTCGATCAGACTTGTCGCAATATTCTTTGCCGTGACAACAACCTGCGAAAGCTGCTGCGGCAGCTCATAGTCGATCATATGCTGCGTCTTTGCGGCGACGCTCGTGATCTTCGCGGTCTTGTCGCCGATCTCGACCTGCGGCGTCCACGGCTTCAGCAGATCGACCGTGCGGCCGAGCAGCCGGAGGTTTTCGTCCAGTCCAAGACCCGGATGCCGGAAGCGGTAGGTATCGCCGCAGCGGATCCGTCCCTTGCCGGAGATATCCAGCACGGATGCGGCATAGTGCTTCCGGACACGGTTGTTCTCTGCGAGATATGCTTTGCCGCGGGCGACCAGATTCTCCTTGACCGTGATATCGTCAAACTCTGCCGTGCCGACAATCACGCCGTATTTTGCGATCGCGGCAGGATCGTCGATATACGGCACGGTATAGGTGTGACCGTCATCGGGATCGACCGCGCCGGTGATCGTCAGACGCTCTGCGGACTGCTGTCCGGTCGCGGGATTGACCGTTCCGAGCTGTGCGCCGAGCGGCATCAGGCGCGTGATGATATTCGCCGTGTCGCTTTCGATGCTCAGTGATTTCAGATTGTGGCCGAGCATGATGACCGTATCGGATGTGCTGCCGTTTGTCGCTGCGGTGAGATAATCGAGATACAGCCTGCCGTCCGCGCCCCGCCGGACGCGCAGCTCTCCGCCGAACCGCCCGACGAGATTCTCCTTGATCTCCGCGAGCGTCGAGCGGTAGGCCGTGGTCTTGCTGCCGCCCTGTCCGGCGTTCACCATTCCGAGAAAGATATGCTTGCGCTCCTCGGTCACGGCATTGTGGTATTCCAGCAGCGCCGTCAGAAACTGCGCCGGCAGCGCATCCTGATCGGTGTAGGTTCGATATTCCTGCACACTGTCATTCAGATAGCCGAGATAGCCCTCGAAGGTCAGCTCCTTTTGTAGTGTCCCCTTGCCGGTCATGCTTTCCGGCGATTTGAGCAGATAGCCCTCGAATTCCGCTTCTCCGGTCGCCGTATTCGTAACAGTGATCTCCGTCACGCGCTCGGTGAGATTCTCATAGCACGGATGCTCCGGCAGCAGCCGCAGATTCAGGACAGGGACCGTCCCGACATATTCCTTGAGACTGCCCGCCGCGATCTTCGGAAGCTCCGGTGCATCGGTATGCAGCAGCGAAGTGCTGCCGTTTTGTGTGACCGTTATGCGGTACATCAGAGCCATCCCTCCCGAAATGTGATACGCAGCGTGCCGCTGCCGCTGTGCGAAATGACCGTGCTGCCGTGCCGGAACACAATATCATCGAACTGACAGCTCCCTGCTGCGCTGATCCCGTGCGTGACATTGCCGCAGATGACCGCGCAGGGCGCAGCTGCCGTAAAGACCGGACAGACCGCTTTGCGGCCCTGATTCCGGATCGCTGCGGACTGTACGGCTGCCGTATTCGTCAGCACATAGGCCGTTTCCTGTCTCGCATACTGCCACGGCTCACAGACCGCTGTGAGCTTCACCGCCGCGTGTGCCGTGTCGCAGTATTGCTGCTCGACATGGATGCGACCGCGCAGATAAAGATGCGGCGTGTCCGGCAGGATGATCTGCTCCGTTCTGCCGTCAAATCGGTTGATGAGATGCGCGATCGTGCCCAAGCGGTAGTCTCTGGTTTTTTCGGACAGCTCCAGCACAGCGGTCAGCGTGCGCACATCATACTGCACATCGCCGGTCAGCAGCGCAGAGCAGTCCGCGGCGCCGTCCATGCCGGGAACCGTCTCGCGGACTGCGCGGTATACTGCCGGTGACAGCGACCATTTGCAGAGCGTAAAGCCCGCATCTGCCGTTGCATAATCGCCGATCTGAATAAACCGTTTCTTCATGCGCTCATCTCCTTTGACCGTCGGCTTCGATCACGCCGAGCTCTGTATTGATCCGGTCGATCGTGCCGCCGATGAATGCATCGCCGTCGAGGTAAAGCACCTGTCCGTGCTCGATCGCGGTGAGGATGCTGTCGAGCCTTGCGATCACTTCCGGATCCAGAATCATGATCTGCCGATCCGGATCGGAATTTCCGAACTGCGTTTCCAGACTTCGCTCGAATGCGAACGGCGCTTCCTCCGGCGTGATGCTCTGAAAGTCGATCTGCCTGACCGGAAACGGAATATCCGCGATCTCATCCGCCATATCCTGCACGGCACCGACCGCAGCATCCGCTTCGTCCTCGACACCGGATGCAAGGCCGCGGGGCAGATTGCGGCCGATCTCCTGCCGGAATACCTTTGACGGAGACGCGATGCCGAAAATGTCCTTGACCTTGTCAATGATGCCGGATGCAAAGCCGGCAATTTTGTCGTAGATCCAGCCTGCCATATCCGTGATGCCGTTCCACAGGCCGGAGATCAGATCCTTTCCGATCTCCCGCATCTTTCCGAAATGCTCGCGGAATGCGCGGATGACCGACGAAATGATCTGCGGGATCGCCGAGACAATTCTTGTGATGATCTCCGGCAATGCTTCGATCAGCGCGACAAACAGCTCGATGCCGCATTCGATCAGCTTCGGCAGCATATTGAGCAGCGCTTCGATGATGCTGTCAATGATTTCCGGGAGTGCCTCGACGATGGCCGTGATGATCTCCGGCAGCGCGTCGATCAGAGCAAGGAACAGCTCAATGCCGCATTCGATCAGCAGCGGGATCATATCGGTCAGTGCGCCGATGACCGCAGTGATGATCTGCGGCAGCACTGCGCATACCGTCTGGATGATCTGCGGGAGCGCCTGTACCAGCGCCGTCAGGAGTGTGATCCCGCACTGAATCAGCTGCGGCAGCATGGTCAGCAGTGCAGCAGTGACGGCGTTGATGATGTCAGGCAGAACGGCGCAGATCTGAACAATGATCTCCGGCAGCGCATTGACGAGCGCTGTCAGCAGCGTAATGCCGCATTCGATCAGCATGGGAAGCCCGTCGAGCAGCACGAGAATCAGCTGCGGGACGATCTGCGATGCAAAGACCGTCAGCAGCTCCGGCAGAACATCAGAAAGCTCCGTGAGGATCTGCGCTGCGATCTGTATGAGCGCTTCGAGGATCTCCGGCGACATTTCGAGCAGCATCTCCGTCAGCTCCGTGAGCAGCGAGAGAATTGCGGAAATAAGCGTCGGCGCAAGCTGCAAAATCAGCCGCAGCAGCTCCGAGGCGATATCCGGAATCGCATCTGTCAGTGCTGTGATGATCTCTGAGAGCGTTTCAATGACGACCGGCATCAGAGCAGGCAGCTGTTCCTTCGCGCCGGAAACGAGCGTTCCGACCGCTTTCGGAAGCGCTGCGCCGGCCGATTCGATCACCGGTATCACATTCTCCGTCACCGCGAGAAATCCGTCGATGACATTCTCCGTCAGATTCTCAATATCCGCCTCGCCGCTGCCGAGTCCGGCAATCAGTGAATCCCACGAGGTGCTCAGCAGGCCGAGCGAGCCGGAGATTGTCTCCGTTGCTTCGCGGGCGAAATTGCCGTCATACTGCTCCGTCGTTTCGAGGAACATCTGCATGGCGACACGCGCTTTGTCCGCATTCGAGGCAGTTTTCCACCAGCTTGATGCGGATTCATCTGCGCCGGCCATTGCCTCATCAACATGGCGTGTTGCCGTTTCAAGCGAGACCTGTGTCTTTTCGAGGCTGACAAGCGCTTTCTGTGCCTCTGTGGAATTCTCGCCGTATTTCGCGACTGCCGCATTATAGGAAATCTGCGCCTTTTCCACATCGAGCGTTGCTTTTTTCGCCTTGTCCTGTGCATCCGCGACCTTTTTGACATCGACCGATGCTTCACTCTCCGCGATCAGACCGTTTTTCAGCGCATATGCCTCCAGCGTTGTCGCATTCATCGCAACGCCGAGATTGTCCATCATGGTGAAATTGCCCTTGGCGGCTCCCGTGACGGATTCCAGCGCGGCGGAAATGTCGATGCCCATGACCGAGGCAACATCGGCGGCGCGCTGCATGGCCTGTGCGGAGAGGTCGAGCGACTCCTGCTGCTCCAGTCCGGAGCCCTGAAAGAGTGCGCCCATTTTATTGAGGTTTGCAAGATAATCGCTCTGCGAAATGCCCATTGTTTTATAGGCATCCTCGGAGACCTCCGCGAGCGTTCCGGTCGATTCGATGACCTTTCCGGTCTCGGCATCATGCGTCTGCATCCGGACAGTCATGCTGTCGATGCTGTCGCCGAGCGTATTGAATACAGCCTCTGCACCGCCGAGATTCTGCTCCAGTTCGCCGTAGGATCTCACGACCTCCGCCGTCATGCCGACGGCAGCGCCTGCAACCGCAGCGGTCACTGCGGCAGCTGCCTTGACACAGGCGCCGAGTGTTTCGGTCAGATGAGAGAAATCCTTATCCGTTTCGGAAGCATCGCTGCCGGTTTTTTTGACCGTGCTGTCGAGCGCATCCGCTTCCTTTTCGGCAGCATCAAGCCTGTCCTGATTCTTTGACAGAGTGTCCGACAGTGTTTGAATCTGACCGGCGAGCTCCTTTGCCGCAGCGGAATGTCTGCCCTGCTCCGCGGCTGTTTCGGCATATTCCGCTTTCAGCTTATCCAGCGCGGCTCTCTGCTCACTAACGGTATCCGCAAGTGTTTTCTGCGGCTCCGCAGCTTTCCTCGCAGCAGCATCAAACTGCTCCGCTGCTTTCGCTGCATCATCGAGCCTTGCTTTATTTCCGGACAGCTCTGCCGAGAGCGCGGCGATCTGACTGCCGAGCGCTTTCGCTTCTGCGGAATCCCTGCCCTGTGCGGCTGCCGTTTCGGTATAGGCCGCTTTCAGCTTTGCAAGCGCGGATTCCTGTTCCATGACGGTGTCCGAGAGCGTTCTGACCGGCTCTGCCGTCTTTTTGACGGTCGCATCGAATTCATCCGCGCCGCGGCGCGCATCCGTCAGCTTTGCACGGTTCTCGGAGAGCGAGGCCGAGAGCGTCCGGATCTGCTCGCCGAGCGCTTTTGCATCGGCGGATTCTCTGCCCTGTGCCGCAGCAGTCTCCGCGTATGCGGATTTCAGAACGGCAAGCTCCGATTCCTGTGCTTTGATCGCAGCGGAGAGCGTTTTCTGCGGTTCGGCGGATTTTGCGATCGTAGTATCAAATTCATCGGCGGCTTTCCGCGCATCATCGAGCCTTGCTCTGTTATCAGCCAGCTCTGCCGAAAGCGCCGTGATCTGACCGGCAAGCGATTTTGTTTCATCGGAATCCTTGCCCTTTTCTGCTGCGGATTCCGCATACGCCGCTTTCAGACCGGCAAGATCGGATTCCTGCGCTTTGACCGTTTCGGCCAGTGTCTTTGCAGGCGCTGCGGCATCATTCTCCGCATCTGCAAGACCGGCGATCTGCTCCGCTGCCGATGCAGCCGCCTCCTGATAATGCCGGAGTCTGCCCTCTGACGCGATGATCTCACGCTGCAAGGCTCGCATCTGCTCTGCGGAGACCTCGCCGCGTTCAAATGCAGCGGCTGCCTGCTCCTGTGCATCCCGCAGCAGACCGAGCTTTTCCGCTGTCTGTGCGATCTGTTTTGTGAGGATCTCCTGCTTCTGCGAAAGCAGCTCCGGATTTGCTTCGTTAAATTTCAGCAGACGGTTGATCTCTCCGAGCTCGGAGGAAAGCACACGCGACTGCTTATCCGCTGCATCGAGCGCCTTGCCGAGATTTGTGGTATCGCCGCCGATCTCGACCGTCAGTCCCTTGATGATCTTATTCGCCATCCTGCGCTTCCTCCCTCCGTCTGAATTTCCGCAGTGCCGCACGGTCCGGCTCTGTCTGCTCACAGCGCCATGCATTGTCGAGATATTCCGTGCCCTTTTCGGTGCGGGACAGCTTCCAGATAAACGCATCGCGGCGGTAGGTCAGATATTCGATCAGACCGAGCTCATAGACCGCAGGGAGCGGCAGGCCGGTATATTCCGACACCAGCCGCTCCCAGTATGTCGTAGTCGTGTATTTGTGCCCCTCACTATCCGGCAGCGGATAGTAGGGCAAAGTCAGTTTTTTGCTGATTTGATCTCGTCAATGAATTTCAGATACGCCTGCTCAAATGCCAGCAGATGCATGAGCGTCAGGCGGTACTTGGTTTTCAGCTCTTTGCCGGTGAGCCGCAGCCCCTCCTCATTGACGTTCATAAGCTCCGCGATTGCATCATAGGCCTTATGCTCTGCATTGACATCTGTCTTTTTCCCGCGCATTGCGAGAAAGTCGTTTTTCAGCGCTTCGAGCTTCCGGACAGCGCCCTGCTTCGGGACACAGACATGGATCACGGTATTCGCATCATCGAGCAGGATGCACTCCATACTCGGCTGCTGAAGCGCACGGAAATCAAGTGTCATACTGTCCTCCTTATGCGGCCGAAATCTCTTCGATGAATTCGATCAGCGTGCCGTCGCTGTCATGCAGCTGCGCGGTGAATTCCGGCTCGACGACCGTACCCGCGCCGGTGCCCCAGACAAGCGAGAGACCGGCCGTATTTCTGCCGGTGATCATCACCCAGACATTGCCATCCGTCTTGTCCTCATGGAGGAAGCAGAGGACATAGCTCTTGCCCTGCGCATTGCCGGCGCCGCCGATTTTCGTTGTGCGGATGCCGTTTTGCGCATCCTCAGTGGTCTTGCCGCGGTCAACGAACTTCGTCAGCGTTGTGCCGTTCCATGTGATGAGACCGAGCTTCATTTTCGCTTCCTCCTCGGTCGTGATGATCTTATGCACATAGCCGAGATCGTCCTTTTCCTCGTAGGTCGTTTCGGTATAGGTCAGCGTCGCGCCGCCCTTGATGTAGCCGAGCAGATTCGCTTCCACACAGATCTGCGCGGTGGTCGGCATCGTGCCTTCGTATTCCATGAGATACGCCTTGCCGCTGCCGAGCGTAATATTCTTTGTTGTACGCTTTGCCATTATGGTTCACGCTCCTTTGTTGTAATTGAAAAATCATAGACGACCTGATACCGCTGTTCATCCTGAAGCCAGTACCGGTCCTCCTTGCTGTAGAGAATGCCGGCGGCGTCGAGCGCGGATTCCATCGCAGATTCCGCTGCATCGTCCGGCGCATCCTCATAGAGTTCAACGGAATAATTGTGGGTGAAGACCGCCGCAGCGCCGTTATCGGCACCGTCTGTTTCGATATCATCCGTCCAGACGGCATAGGTTCCGGCGGGCGGCTTGAGAAACCGGCAGCGCCGGAAGCGGATGCCGGTCTGCTGCAAAAGCTCTGCGATCATTTCGGTTTTGCCGCCTCCTCTGCTGCACGCTCGAATTTAGGAAACACCTCCGCGCAGGCGTTCTTCAGGAACGGATCGCCTTCAAATCTTCCGCCGTCCGGCATCTCGTGACCATGCACAAGCAGATGTGTCAGTCTGCCGTCCCTGCCCTTGACATACCAGATGCTGCGCGGCGTACCGCGTGAGGTATCTGCGCGGATATAGGTGATGCTGCTGCGGTAATGCCGGCGGCGCTTTGCGCGTTTACCGTGCCGCTCATAGGGTGCGGTGCGCTTCGTGATCTCCACAAGCTCCTTTGCGGCTTCCTCTGCCGCATCGCCGATCGCATTCTGCACATCCGTCAGGTAGATGTTCAGTGTCTCGGCGATCAAATCTGCAATATCCTTACTCATACAGCTTCCCCGTCAGTGTGATTTCCTTATGCTCCTCCATGTAATCATCATAGTCGATGATCTTGAACTGCTGCCCGCGGTAGAGAATGCGGTAGAGCTGAGGCGCATACTGGATCGCGGTCAGCACCGGCACATACCGCAGCGTGAACCGCAGCCGCAGGTGATACTGGTCTGCACCGGCGCGGTCGGTCGTTGTGCCGATATGCTTATTGACTCTCGCATGAAGCGCGGGGCCGACCGGCTGCCAGCGCTCTGTTTCCTCATCCTGCCGCTCAATGACGACCGGTTTATCGTATTTCATGTTCCGCCTGCCTTTGCATATTCCATGCGGAGCTGAAGCTCCAGACTGTCCGCAAGCCGGCGCTGTGCGGCATTGGCCTTTGCACTGAGCGTCCGCTCGCTGTAAAGATCATCCGTATAGATCAGGACGAGCTGCCGCGCACGGGAATCCTCAGCGAAAACGGTATCCGCATCTGCACCGATGCCGCCGCGCAGCAGACCGATCGCGGCAGACAGTGCATCGGAAACATTTTGTATGATGCGTTCATCGGCGTATTCCGGCTCGATGCCGAGATAGGTCATTGCATCATTCAGTGTCGGCATCATGCCGGAAGCCTCCCTTCGTTATGCCGTGACGGTCAGAGTACCGTAGACAAATGCATCCGGATCGCGTGTTTCGACATCCTCGCGCAGATGACCGGCAAAGATCGTCATATCCTGCTCGAACGCATTGACCGTATCCTCGCCGCTGCCGACAACTGCCTCCGTGCTGGTACGGAGCGAGATCTGCTGCCGGTCAAAGAGCTTGATGCCCTCCCTGAGATCGCCGCAGACAATCGGGATCGCCATGCCGGAGATCTCGTAATAGCCGGAGGTCTTGGGATTTCCTGTCGGCTCGGCAACTTCTGTGTATACATACGGAGACTCCGCCGTACCGGAGCCGGTGCGGGTGTAATAGATCTTGCCTGCGGTGACGGTCGTGTCAGCAGTGACGGCATAGACCGGCGCGGAGCTCCAGTCCGCATTCGGAATCACGCGGACCGGCACAAAGGTCGTGCCGACCGAAATGCGGGACTGCATCGTGTTCTGCGGATCCGGTGCGAGCAGCTTGCGGCCGTCCTTGTCCTTGAGCGTCGAAAGCCAGAACAGGCCGTCATCATTCGTGATGAGCGCGGAGGTGCTGAGGAACGCCTGACCGAGCGTCACGACAAAGGCGCGCTCGATGCTGTCCAGCGAGGTGAATTCCTCCGCCGTCTTTTTCTGAATCTCCGCGATAATATTGCAGTTGTCCGTTACGCGGGCTTCATCGCCGAGCCACTCGACGATCGTGCTTGTGATATTCGCATCGGAATCGGCAAGCAGCTCATTCGTCACCGGCAGATAGCCCATGTACTTCTCGATCGTGTATTCCATGATCTGGAACTGCGGCGATGCCTTGCGCGTCATTTTGCCGCCCTCCGCGACCTTTGCAAAGCCGGTCTGCTGGGCGCGCTTCTTGAATGTCCGCCTGCCGGATTTCGTCGTGACATTCTCGACAGAAACGAGCTGCCGCAGCGAGAATTTCGCATCGCGGAACTGCTCGATGCGTGTCTGAATGTCCTCCGGCACGGTATATCCGCCGTCCGCGCCGGTCGTTTCGTTCATGGCCTTTGTCCGGAAGCCGCTGCGGGCTGCATCGGCAAATTCCTTTTCAATGCTTTCGGTTTTCTGCTTCTGTGCCGGCTCCTCCGGTACGGCAGCCTTTTCGCGGGCAATCGCCGCATTCAGCACAGTGATCTCGCGCTCGAAGCCGGTGATCTCGTCATTGAGGGATTCGGCTTTTGCGATGTCCTTAGTCTCGCCGGTCAGGGCGGTCTCCATTTCGGCGGACTTGCTGAGGATGAGCTGCTGAAGCTCACGGATTCTCTTGGATTTCATGTGATTTCCTCCTGTTCGGTGAAGTATTTTGCACGGCAGGCCGCTGCCCTTGCGGAGAGCAGCAGCGCCTGAACTGCCTGTGTATCATCCTGCGGTTCCTCCGGCATTTCTTCGGGGAGCTCCGCTTCTTTATGGATTCCTGCACTGCGCTGTGCTGGGACGGCGACCAGCGAGAATTCATATGCATCCTCGACGCTGTCAAGCAGCTTGCAGCAGATCTCGCCGTCATATTCCCTGCCGGCGATATGGCGGCATGGCGTTTGCAGATTGTTCTTTCCGCAGATGCTGCATACCCGCTGTGAGACTGCGCAGGAAACGCTGCCCTCCTTCTTGATGCCGCCGGAGATCTCTGCGATCAGGTCGGCATTGCCGGATGTGCGCACCATGTAGCAGTATGCGATCAGCTCGGTATCATCGCCGCTGCGCACAAGCTCGGTATCGTAGATGCGCGCGATCTGATTTTCAGCGCTCATCATGTGATCCTTGATCGTCGTCCTGCCGATGAACAGCTCCTTCAGCCTTGCGAGCGCCGCTTTGGTGAAGCATTCGCCGTCGCGGTCGATGCGCGTATCACAGAGCGTGGCTTTGAAGGTAAAGACCTGCTCTGCGGTCAGCGGTTCGAGGGTGAAGCGGTTGATCTTTTCAAGCGCCGCATCGTCCGGCCTTGCTGCGGAAAGCGATGTGCTTTTATGGATCCGGACCGGTTCCATGTTCCGCCTCCTTTTCGTTTACATATTGTCTTCCGGCGAGTGTCACGGGGATCGCATTGCCGTTGCCGAGCAGCTGATCGCCGCCGGGAACATGAGGGAGATCCTCATAATCACGCGCCTCATTCGGTGTGTAGATGAAGTTCCCGACCGCCGTACCGAGCGCAGAGAGCCGCTGCTCCATTGTAGCGCGCAGAACGACATCGGTATTGAACTTCACAAAGCAGCCTTTTTCGCATTCCTGATCGGTCAGCAGCTTATAGGCGATCTCCTCCTCATACTGCTTGAGGATATAGAGCATTGTGTCGATCAGGAATGAAAGCTGCTGCGCCTCTGTGCCGGAATAGCTGGACTGTGTGTAATCGCCGATCTGATAGGGCTTGACGCCGAACGCCGCAGCGATCTGCAAGGCGCTTGCCTGCCGGATCTCCAGAAACTGCGAATCCGTCAGCTTCATATTCAGCGGCGTGATCGTGAAGCCGACCGGGATCGGGATGACCTGCTCCGCACCGCTCTGCGATGTGGACATATACTTTTTGATGCCGTCCACGAGCGCGGCGATATTCGCATCATTCAGCGTGCCGGTGTATTGCAGAACGGCCTTTGCGGACAAGCCGGAATCGTAGAGCGATTCGAGCAGCTTCTGTGATTTCCGCAGATTCCCGATCGAGCTGCCGAGCTGCTCCCGCACGGAGATCCCGCAGATCCCGTCCATGCAGAGATGCGATTTCATGTGCAGCACTTCCTCGCTGCCGAGCACAATGATTCCCTCCGGACTGCTGTACTGATAATAAACATCCGGCACATTCCGCAGCACCCGCGCATCATCATACCATATCTTCACGCGGTCGGGCGGCAGCAGCCAGAGATGCGGATGCTTCGGATCGTGGGTGTCGATCCATGCATAGCCGTTGCCGTAGTGATTGCGGCAGAGCTCCATGCTGCTCCAGAAGGTCGTTGCGGTCATGTAGGGATTCGGGCGGACTGCGATGCACTGATAAAAGGGATGCCCGCGCAGCGTGATCACGCCGTGATCCTCGGTGCGCTGCCGGATCTTCAGCGGCAGCTTGCCGAGACTTTCGCTCAGCACCTTGCAGCAGGCGAAATAGGTCGCCTCTGAGAGCGCAGAGCCGGTGAGCTTTCTGTCAATGCCGAGAAATTCCAGCAGCCTGTCATGCTGCGCTCCGACATAATCTACATACTGCCCCGCAGATTTCCGGCGGAAGAGCAGCCGGATGCGTTCAATAATATTCGTAGGCTTCAACTCCTTTCCGCCCAGCCCATTGCCGTGAGATATTCCGCAAGCGCGTCATTCAGATTCTCCGCCGTTCCGCCCGCGCCGCTGCCGGTGACGAGCTGCACCTTGTAGGCGTCGATCACGGCATCGCAGGGATCTATGCGGCGGAATTTTGCACCGGGCTTTTTGTCGATCTTGATCTCGCCGAAGCTGTTCTGCACGGTCACGGCATTGAGCATCGACCATGTGAGCAGCTCATTGCTGCTGTCGTATTCAAGCTGATGTCCCTTGCAGAGCAGCCGCACGGCGACAGTCGCATCATCGAGATTCCGTGCAGACTGCGTGATCGAGACAAGCGGACAGCCGAAGGCTTCCAGATCGCTGAGAATGCCGGCGGCATTGTGCGGATCATAGCCGATCGCCTGATATTGCAGCCCGAACTGATCGCGCAGCGCCGCAAGATGCGAGAGGATGAATTTGTAATCGGTCATATAGTCGGATTCGCCGCCGGTGACGGTCAGCAGACCGTTCTGTTCCCACAGGTCATAGGGCGCAAGATCCGTTTCAATATGCTCCTGCATTCTGCCGTATGGCATGAAGCTGTGACTGTAGATATAGAATCTGCCGTCACCGAGCGGGAACAGCAGGGACAGCGTTGTCAGGTCGCCGCCGCTCGACAGGTCAAGTCCGGCGAAGCAGCGCGTATATCCTGCCTGCACAATTTCTGCAAGGCTGCGGGAGGTGCCGCAGGCCTTCCAGTGATCCGGATGCAGATAACGGTTGTCCGCGTGCCGGATCCACAGATTGCAGCATTTGATGACGAAATCCTTCAGGTCATCGCCGCCGGAATCCTTTGCGGTCTGCGCATCGTGCAGCATGGTTTCATAGGCATCGCGGTCGATCTCAAAGATCGGATTCGCCTTGATGTAATTTGCCGGATCCCAGATATCGTCGCCGTCGTCGAGACAGTGGATATCCACAAAGAAATCCTCGGCGGTATAATCCCCGCGCAGGATCCCGACGGCGTAATCATCCATTTCCTTGCACCAGCTCCGCAGATTGTCGCCGCGTGTCGTAATCATCGAAACGAGCGTTTCCTTGAGCTTTCTGGTGCCGTTGTAGATTGCCTTGTAAACCTTGTTGTCCTTGTGCTGATGCAGCTCGTCGATGCTTGCGAAGATGCTGCGGAAGCCGTCGTCAAGGCCGCCTTCGCGGGAGAGTGCCTCGATCGTACAGTGCGTTTCATTCGCTTCGATCAGGGATTTGTAATCCTTGACCGTAAAGAATGCGCCGAGATCGGCATCCGCTTTGATGAACTGCGCCATCTGCTCCCATGCAAGCCGCGCCTGCCGCTTTTTGGTCGCCGCTGTGAACAGTTTGCCGTGCATATAGCCGGAGAATCCCGCGATATAGGTTCCCATGATGCCGTTTTCAAAGGTCTTGCCGTTCTGACGGGCAATGCTCTTGTAGCGGCGGCGGAATCTGCGGTAATGCGTTCCGGATTTCATCCAGCCGAATGTGCAGCCGAGCGAAAAGATCTGACTGCCGATCAGCCGCACCGGACGCGGAGCTTCGCCCTCGGAGATCGTCAGCGTCTCGGCATATTCGAGGACGCGCTCTGATGCTTCGGTATCCCAGTAATACGGAAAATCTTTGGTGTTCTGCCGTTCCAGATCATGCAGATGCCGCTGACAGGCCAGCCGGTGCAGCTGACAGGCGACACGCACGCCGGATACAACCAGACGCGCATATTCCGTGACACGATCCTTCACCCGGCATCACGCTTTTGCAGGAATCTTGCAAATTTGTTCTCGGCAGGTGCTTCCTGCTGCTTCTGCGGAATCACAATCTTGCACCGGGCAGAGATCGTCAGCCCCAGCTCACGCGCCGCAGACTGCGCCTGCCGGAACAGTCTGTCCTGTGTACGCTGGGCGGTGTCGAGCGCCTTGATATAGAGTGCCTGCTCCTCGAAGCCGCTGTCCGGCGGCGGCTTTTTCCGGACGGCTGCCCGCAGCGTTCGCACAGCATCCTCATAGAGCGATTCCGCCGTCACATACCTTGCAACGGCATCGGTGTCTGTCTCGCCGAGAATACCGAGCGCTGCAAGCTGCTCCGCGATCGTGAGAAAGCGCTTTTTCTGCGCGGCCGTCAGATAGCGCGGCGGGAGAAGCGCGTCAGGGCAGACCGGCGCGATCTCAGTCTGATGCCGTTCGGCGATTTCCTGCTTCGTCAGGTGCTTTCTGCCCTTTGCCTGAATCAGCTCGATCGGTTCCCGCGGCCTTGCCATGCTTTCACCTCCGCTTTGCCGGTTTGGGGAATTTGTTGCACAAAACAGAGCTTCTGTGCTCGTTACCCTCTTAGGTGCTTCAAACTTTTTTACCCGCCCCCTAGGGTACTGAGGTCCAGCACACCGGGCTCAGGCTTTCGGGCAAATCTGCCTGCGTGCCGGAGATTGTGACAGTGCGTGCAGACCGCTTCGAGATTCTCCCAGTCGAGCCGGCGTTCCCAGCCTTCAGGCGTCTGGATCGGCTGAATGTGATGCACCTCGCAGGCGATCCCGGCACAGCCGCTGTCGATCTGTGCTTCGCATCGGTAGGATACCGCATTCAGCTTTGCACGGCTCGTGCGCTTCCAGTACGAGCCGCGGTAAAACGCCGCACAGCGGTCATCCCTTCGCGGATGCGCAGTGCGGTATCGCTTTGCTCTTGCTGCCCGTTTTCTCGCCTGCGCTTCCTCGGCTGCCTTCTGCATGACCGGCTTGCATCCGGCGCAGTAGCGCGAACCGACAGGGATCAGCTTCCCGCAGCGCGGACAGGGTGTCAGTGCGATAGCATCACCGGCTTTCATGAAAACAAAAAGCACCCAAGCAGAAGCTCAGGTGCTTACGCGGTATTTTATTTTTGGTGCGGGTATATTTTTTACGTTTACATTATAGCACAGGTACAGTATGATATGCCATGATATTTTTGGAAAATGTTGCACAAATGCGCCGCTGAATCTTTGTGCATCTTTTTCATTCAAAACGCTTGACATTATTGCACATTTATGATATAATAGAATCATGAAAGGAGGTGAGGACATTGGCTCGATACAAACCGAAGCACATGAAGAAAAACAAGCCGATCAGCACGCGGGATTGGACGGGCATCCTGATCAGCGCACTAATCGACTTGTTCATCGGATTGCTGCTTCACATCATCGAAAAGATGATGGACTAACCGCAGCGGGTGTGAGGGGCGAAAGCCCCTCCCATCCACATCATAACACAAACGAGTCAAATTGTCAAGTATATGAAACAGATGATTCATTTTCTTGCAGTATTCTTTGTCTGCATCGGTATTGCAAAGCTAGCATACTGGGCAATCTTCCGCAACAAGAAATGAGGTGAAAACGATGCCGAAAACCCCTGACAGCAACCTGAAAGCAATCACGAAGTTCACGAAGGAAAAGACTGTTTCCGTCAACCTGCGCCTGAACAAAAACACCGATGCCGACATCATCGCAAAGCTTGAAACAGTCCCGTCCAAGATGGGCTATATCAAGGCGCTGATCCGTGCCGACATGGAAAAGAACGGCTGATTGCCCTGCCCCTCTCACTCGTGCTGAATGCGATCTGAGAGGGGCTTTTCTTTTGCGGTTATGACTGCCGCATCACATCGCAGACAGCCAGCAGTGCAGCGCCGTGCAGCCGGCAGATGTGTTCATAGCTCTGATCGCGGTCAGCAGCAATACGGACGATTGTTTTTCCGTTGATGTATATTTCGCGCAGCAAAGCACGGAGCCGCGCATTCGTCACAGCCTCGATCGTTTCCTTTATTTCCTTGCGCTGACTGTCAAGCATATCCAGATATGCCCCTGCATCAGCACAGGCATCGACATACTTCTGCACGGCATTGTCAAGCGCAACCTTCTGTCCTTCATGATTTTTCAGTGCGAATGCCTCTGCTTTCAGTTCATCCAGATGCTCCGTGACTTCTTTTGTCCGGTCAAGTGATTCCCGGTAATTGCTGAGGTAAGCCTTTGCCTCCTTCGCCGTCACTCGTCATCACCTCCCGCAATCAGCAGTCCTATAATCAGCACACCGAGCATTCCGCCGCTCATGAATCCGATCAGAAAGCCCATGCTCAGCACCTCCCGTCATAGAGCATTGTCACAGACAGTACAGCCATGTCAATGCTTGTCGCAGTTCCAAAGAGAAATGCATCCAGAAAAGCATCAAACATCACAGCGTAATAATCATCTATTGTTTTCATTCTGTGCCTCCAATTCTTCGACACGAATCCAGATCCCTGTGATTTCAGCCCAGAATTTCTCGTTGATCTCGGACGCTACCAATGCATCATCCTTCCAGAATCCGCAATGCGTCATGCAGTCTTTCAGCAGCTTCAACAGGTTTTCGGTATCCGGCTTGGTTGTCTTATATTCTCCGTCCTTATGCTTTCCTCGCGGGAAACACCATTTTACGATCAGTCGTACACCGCAGGTATACGGAGCATCCGGTTTATGCTGTGCGAGGTATGCAATGAATTTCGCTTTTGCCGCCTTTATCTCTGCGGAATCATACATATACGGTTTCCCTGTCCTCCGGTTTACAGCCAGATCCTTTTCCTGTGCCGTCACAGTCGGCGGGATCATCGGCATAAAAAACTGTGTCACATTCTCACTCCTTCCGACATTTTGTGTTCGCGGGTGTCAATGCAGGGTATTCCGACAGGACGGCTTGCTTGTCAGCCGCCTGTCGGTGTACCCATTGACATGGCACAATTTGCGACACGACAAATCTATTATTATATAGCCACCTGTCGCAATTTTTTGTCGCAATTTTTCAGTTAGTTTTGCGGGTAATAATTCCGTTGTTCAGCGTCAGACTGTCACTCTTTTTCAATCGACGCTCAACAGACCGTCTGTCCACACCGAGCATCTCCGCCATGTCGTCAATGCCAATTCTGCCGTCCACCGCACAGGAATCAAAGGTGTTGACCAGCTCTGCGGATTTGTCTGCTGCCTTTGCTTTTGCGATCTGCGACTGCCGCTTGTGACCGTTTTTCGATGCACGCTGCTGTGTTGTCAGCTCCACATCGGATTGCAGATCTTTCAGCACGCCGACCGTGTC
>CAMOOV010000029.1 GCA_946621745.1 uncultured Ruminococcus sp. | reverse complement strand
GCGGAGCAGAAATGGGATCCCCAAGGGGCAATGTCCCTTGGGCGGGGTTTGGGGCGGAGCCCCAATATAAATCCGTCGGAGACACCGATAAATACCGGTTTGCTTCATTCAAAGAGGACATCCTTGAAGCAGACCTGCGGGCATTTGTTATCAAAATCCCATGTGTGATAGGCGCCGCCGTGACAGAATTTCGCTTCGCTGCATTCGCGGCACTTCTCATTTTCGAGGGCGAGATCCTTCCGGAAGATCTGGAATTTGTTTTCCCAGACATCCTTGAACCGATCCTCAAAAATATTGCCCTGCACGAACTCCGGCCGGCGCTCAATATCCAGACAGGCAATGATATCGCCGCTGACGGTGATGCTTGCCGTATACAGTCCGGCGGTGCAGAGGAAATACCAGTCGCGCACCTCGCGCTCATAGTCCATGCCGAGATAATGGCTGCATCCGTAGCAGACCGGCTCGCCGGCGATCCGCTTATTGCGGATGAACTCGAACATCGTCCGGTAATCCTCTTTCGTCAGCAGCAGCTCCGGATGCGCCTTTGCTCTGCCGATCGGATCCATATTGATGACGCGCCACGAATCAATATCAATATCCTTGAAAATCTCATAGAGCGCGTCCAGTTCGACGATATTCTGATGCGTCACGACAGTCGTAATCTGGATCGCCTGAAAGCCGCCGACCTTGATGAGATTCTGTACGCCCTGCATACCCTTCTCCCAGCCGCCGGGTGTGCGGCGGAAGGCGTCATGCGTTGCGGGCAGACCGTCCAGGCTGATCGAGATCGTCTTCATGCCGCAGTCGCGGAGCTTCTGCGCGACCTCCTCGGTGATGAGCGTGCCGTTGCTCGTCATGCCCCAGTTGAAGCCCAGCTCATTCGCATAGCCCATGATCTCAAAGAAATCCTTCCGCAGCAGCGGCTCGCCGCCGGTGATGCAGAGCATGAAGCCGGATGTGCCGAAATCCTCCTTGATCTGATCGAGAAATGTCTTGTACTGTTCCGCCGGCATTTCATCGGACGGCACATCGCCGCAGGAACTGCCGCAGTGCAGACATCGCTCATTGCAGCGGAGCGTCAGCTCCAGAAAAAGATTGTGGAGCTGCGGCATGACCTTCAGCCCCTCGCGGTAAACGGCAAGGCGCTGCATATTTTTTTGTTTCAGTTTCGGATCGAGCATTTTGTCCCTCCGTCATTATTCAGAATCGTACCAGCCGATCGGCCCGTAATCCGGCTGCGGGAGTCCCTCGGTGAAGATCGTTGTTTCGGTTGAGGGGAGAACAGTCTCGCTGACGGTTGTTGTGGTCACGGCGGGATCCTCCTTTTTCCACTCCGGCATACCGGTCAGGCGCAGGAGCATTTGAATGACATCCTGCGTATTGATCCTGCCGTTATAGTCAAAATCGGCATCGTATCTCAGAGACGGATACTGCTGACTGACCGAATCCGGATCGAGCAGAAAACGCTTGAGCAGCGTCAGGTCACGGGAATCGAAGCTGCCGTCAGAGTTGAGGTCGTCCACCCGTACCGGGATATCACCCGCTGTCTCCAGCGGATCATCGGTGACGATCGGAGCAACGCCTTCCTCAGCCAGCACATCAAAATTCGTTGTCGTGACCGGCAGCGTCACAGTGCCGCTGAGCGCAAGCGTTGTTTCGGTGACGGTTTCGGTAAAGCTCTCCGATGTGGTCTGCCTGCCGAACAGGGACTCCATGACCTCCGGCGGGCCGTATACACAGATCGTTTCGGTCGAGGTTGCAGTGATCAGTTCCTCAAGCGGGACGGCCTGATAATCGCCGGTCTGTGAGGCGGATGCGGTACCGGCGGCCATGCCGAGCGATGCGGCAAACATCGCAGCGGTCATCGCGGTCTTGACTGTCTTTTTCATGATGTTTCCTTTCTGCGGAATGCTCCGCGGGATCGCGGGCGGTCAGCTGCTTATTCTGCATCGTATGCAGGCGGCGGGCCGTAGACCGGAACGGGATAGGTTTCTATGGTGACCGATGTTTCGGTGGTCGGGAATACAGCGGTCGTAGTGGTTGTGACGGCGGTTTCCTCCGGCTTCCATTCCGGCATACCGGTCAGCTCAAGGATCATCTGAATGAGATCCTGCTTGTCGAGGATGCCGTCATAATTATAGTCGGACGAATAAGTAAAGTCAAAGCCACGAGCAGGCTTTGGATCCTGCAGCATATACTGCTTCAGGATGGTGAGATCGCGTGCATTGAGCTGCCCGTTGCCGTCCAGATCCATTGTCGGCAGCGGAACAACGCCGCCGGTCACCGGTTCGTCATAGTAGGGATCAGTCGTTTCCTCCGGCAGAGCGGTCGTCTCTGTTGTGGTGGTCGGGGGCTCGGTCTCGGTGTAGAATGCCGCAGGCGGGCCGTAGACATCGACGATCTCACCGGCGGTTGCGTTCATGAGCTTTTCCACGGATGCGGCGCCGGATTCACCGGTCTGTGATGCGGAGGCTGTGCCGGCGGCCATGCCGAGCGACGCGGCGAACATGGCTGCGGTCATTGCGGTTTGCAGTGTTTTTTTCATAGCGGCTCCTTTCTGCATTTAGCAAATTTTACAGGGGTGTCAGTTTACTCCGGAACGGTTCCGGGTGCGTTGCCTTCCGAAGCAGGCGGCGGACCGTAGACAAGATGCGGTATGTTTTCCGCCGGCTGAAAGTCGGAATCCTCAGGGATATTTGCCGGTTCATCGGTATCGGGCGGGCCGTAGACGACCGACGGTATATTGTTTGCCGGATCAAAGGACGATTCCTCCGGCGGCACTGCATCGCTGCTGCTTTCGTCGGCAGGTGCGGAGTCATCGGCGACCGGCGGCCCGTAAACATCCTGCACCTCCTCCGCCGAGCTGAGATCATACTCCGATCCGGCAGCCGGGCTGCTTTCACCGGCCGCGGAAGATTCTGCGGGCGGAGGACCGTAGACGCTTTCCGGCTGCGTACAGGCAGTCAGCGAGAGCATCGCCGTACAGAATGCCGAGACCAGACCGATCTTTTTCGCTTTTTTCATAAGCAGTCACCTCCGGATGCTTTTTCTCCATTTTCCAGTATAGCACAAACGAAGGGGAAAGTCAATGCTTTGCGGAAAAGATTCGCAGCATCCGGCAGGGAAATCCCTGCTATATAATAGAATCGCAGTCCGGCGCAAATCTGTTACGACAAGAGTTGCCAAAGATTCTGTTGAAATTTCTGTTGACTTTGTTGAAATCTGACACTTGATTTTTCTGTAAAAGTATGGTATAATGGATTCTGCGTCGAATCCATAGCACTACTGTCCGAACAGTATCCGGATGGGCTGTTATGTCAGATATTCCGCATCTATCAATGAAAGAGGTGAAAATCATGGCAAGAGAAGGCATCCATCCGAACTGCGAAAAGACCACGATCACCTGCCACTGCGGCAATGTCATCGAGGTGCTTTCCACGAAGAAGGACATCAAGGTTGAAATCTGCTCCAAGTGCCACCCGTTCTTCACGGGCAAGCAGAAGCTGGTCGATACCGGCGGACGCGTCGAGCGCTTCAACAAGCGCTTCAACAGAGGCTGATGCACAAACGAAAGCAGCCGGAGTCAAACGCTCCGGCTGCTTTTTGTATGCCTGAATTTATGATATCATTATTTATAGTACATATGACGAGAGCCGTTTCTCCTTTTGTGCAGGGAGCATGAAAAAAAGCAGGACGAACGCCCTGCTTTGCAAAATAAAATGAGGTCAAATCAAAATGTGTAGAACAAAAGAAAGGAGACAACAAAACGAGTGAAAATAACATTACATTATTTCACTGGCTTTATTATACACGAAAACTCTGAAACAGTCAACCGTTTTTTGAAATTTTCGCGATCGGCGATCAATTTTCGTTGATTTGCACAATTTTTGCATATCAAAATTCATGTTTTCGGCATCGGAAACAATTCCGCCGCGCGCGTTTCCGCCCTGATTCGTGAATTATCATCGAAAATCCGTGAAACGGCTTTACATTTCCCGTATTTTATGTTATAATAGATAAGCGAAAATCTGCGCGGGCGCGGACGAGACCTGACGCTGTCCGGCGCTGCGGTGCAGATGCTCAGCGTATCCACAAAAATTTGAATGGAGGTACATTTCTTATGGCTATTGCTCGTAAGAAGAAGACGATGGACGGCAACAATGCTGCGGCATATGTCTCCTACGCCTTCACGGAAGTCGCCGGTATTTATCCGATCACGCCTTCCAGCCCGATGGCAGACTATGTTGACCAGTGGTCGGCACAGGGTGTCAAAAACATTTTCGGTACGACCGTCAAGGTTGAGGAAATGCAGTCAGAGGCAGGTGCTGCCGGCACCGTTCACGGCTCGCTGAATGCAGGTGCTCTGACCACAACCTATACCGCTTCCCAGGGCCTGCTCCTGATGATTCCGAATATGTATAAGATCGCCGGTGAGCTGCTGCCTTGTGTATTCCATGTTTCGGCACGCTGCGTTGCATCTCATGCACTGAACATCTTCGGCGACCACTCCGACGTCTATGCCTGCCGCCAGACCGGTTTCGCGATGCTCGCTGAGACCAACCCGCAGGAGGTCATGGATCTGGCTGCCGTTGCACATCTCGCTTCGATCAAGTCCAGAGTGCCGTTCATCAACTTCTTCGACGGCTTCCGTACTTCTCACGAGATTCAGAAGATCTCCATCTGGGATTATGAGGATCTCAAGGAAATGTGCGATATGGATGCTGTCAAGGCATTCCGTGCGCGTGCGCTGAATCCGGAAAAGCCGGTCATGCGCGGTTCCCACGAGAACGGCGATATCTTCTTCCAGCACCGCGAGGCCTGCAACTCCTACTATGATGCTGTTCCGGGAATCGTTGAGGAGTACATGGACAAGGTCAACGCAAAGCTCGGCACAGACTACAAGCTGTTCAACTACTACGGCGCTGCGGATGCAGACCGCGTTATCGTCGCTATGGGCTCGATCTGCGATGTCGCAGAGGAGGTCATCGACTACCTGAACAAGAAGGGCGAGAAGGTCGGTATCGTCAAGGTTCGCCTGTACCGTCCGTTCTCTGCTGAGAAGCTCGTTGAGGCAATTCCGGCGTCTGCAAAGACGATCGCTGTCCTTGACAGAACCAAGGAGCCGGGCTCTCTCGGTGAGCCGCTCTATCTCGATGTTGTCACTGCTCTGAATGTCACCGGCAGAACCGGCATCAAGGTCATCGGCGGCCGCTACGGTCTGGGCTCCAAGGATACGCCGCCTGCATCGGTCTTTGCAGTTTATGCAGAGCTGGCAAAGGCAGATCCGAAGCCGCAGTTCACCATCGGTATCGTGGACGATGTCACCAACCTCTCGCTCGCAGAGGAGGAGGCTCCGAATACCGCTGCCGAGGGTACGATCGAGTGCAAGTTCTGGGGTCTCGGCGGCGACGGTACCGTCGGCGCGAACAAGGACTCCATCAAGATCATCGGCGACCACACCGACAAGTATGTTCAGGCATACTTCCAGTATGACTCCAAGAAGACCGGCGGTATCACCATTTCGCACCTGCGTTTCGGCGATCAGCCGATCAAGAGCCCGTACTATATCAATAAGGCTGACTTTGTTGCCTGTCATAACCCGTCCTATGTTATGAAGGGCTACAAGATGGTCAATGATGTCAAGCCGGGCGGCGTCTTCCTCATCAACTGCCAGTGGACAGACGAGGAGCTTTCCGAGCATCTCAATGCTGAGGCAAAGCGCTACATCGCAAAGAACAACATCCAGCTCTATACGGTCAACGCCATCGACCTCGCTGCAAAGATCGGTCTGGGCAAGCGCACCAACACCGTTCTCCAGTCTGCATTCTTCTCGCTCTCCAAGGTTCTGCCGGAGGCTGAGGCAATCGGCTACATGAAGGAGAAGGCACAGAAGTTCATGAAGAAGGGCATCGAGATCGTTCAGATGAACGAGGCTGCAATCGACGCCGGCGCAACTGCATACCACAAGGTCGAGGTTCCGGCTGACTGGGCAAATGCAGAGGACAAGGCCTGCGACTGCAAGCTGGAAGGTCCGGATGCACTGGTCAAGATGGTTGACGGCATCATGAACCCGGTCGGCAAGATGCAGGGCGATTCCCTGAAGGTCTCCGCATTCATGGATCATGTTGACGGTACCTTCGAGCAGGGCGCATCCGCATACGAGAAGCGCGGCGTTGCCGTCATGGTTCCGGAGTGGAATGCTGACACCTGTGCAAAATGTAATCAGTGCGCATTCGTCTGCCCGCACGCAACGATCCGTCCGTTTGCGCTGACCGAGGCAGAGGCTGCTGCTGCACCGGAAAACATCAAGATCGCTCCGAAGCCGATCGTCAAGACCGAGTACAAGTATACGCTCGCTGTCTCCGCGATGGACTGCATGGGCTGCGGCGTCTGCATCGGCGTCTGCCCGACACAGTCCCTCAAGATGGTTCCGAGAGAGTCTCAGGAGCCGCAGCAGGCTGTATTCGATTACTGCGTGGCAAAGGTCACGGAGAAGCCGGAGGTCGCAACCGACGCTACCGTGATCTCCAGCCAGTACAAGAAGCCGCTGCTTGAGTTCTCCGGCTCCTGCGCAGGCTGTGCAGAGACTTCCTATGCAAGACTCATCACACAGCTCTTCGGCTCCAGAATGTATATCTCCAACGCGACCGGATGCTCCTCCATCTGGGGCGGCCCGGCTGCAACATCCCCGTACACTGTCGATGCAAACGGCAGAGGTCCGGCATGGGCAAACTCCCTGTTCGAGGACAATGCTGAGCACGGTCTCGGTATGTATCTCGGCCAGAAGGCGATCCGCGACAGACTGATCGAAGAGGTCAAGGAAGTCGCTGCGAACGAGAACGCTTCCGCAGAGCTGAAGGCAGCTGCCGATGCATTCCTCGCAACTGCTGAGGACGGCGCAAAGAACGGCGCAGCAGCTGAGGCACTCGTTGCAGAGCTCGAAAAGATCGCTGACAAGTGCGAAAAGAGCGCAGACATCGTCGCGAACAAGCAGTACCTCTCCAAGAAGTCTGTCTGGATCTTCGGCGGCGACGGCTGGGCATATGATATCGGCTTCGGCGGCCTCGATCATGTTCTTGCTACCGGCGAGGATGTCAACGTCATGGTCTTCGATACCGAGGTCTACTCCAACACCGGCGGACAGGCTTCCAAGTCCTCCAACATCGGTCAGGTCGCACAGTTCGCGGCAGCAGGTAAGGCAATCGCAAAGAAGCGCCTTGCTGATATTGCAATGAGCTACGGCTACATCTATGTTGCACAGATCGCAATGGGCGCGAACATGAACCAGACCCTCAAGGCGATCAAGGAAGCTGAGAGCTATCCGGGCCCGTCCCTCATCATCGGCTATGCACCGTGCGAGATGCACAGCATCAAGGGCGGCATGACCAACTGCCAGGCGGAAATGAAGAAGGCTGTCGAGTGCGGCTACTGGAACAACTTCCGCTACGATCCGAGACTGGCTGCACAGGGCAAGAACCCGTTCCAGCTCGATTCCAAGGCACCGACCGCGTCCTATCAGGACTTCATCATGGGCGAAGCACGTTACAGCGCACTGACCCGTTCCTTCCCGGAGCGTGCAAAGGAGCTGTTCGCGAAGGCAGAGGCGACCGCAGCAGACCGCTACGCATACCTCACCAAGCTCGCAGAGAAGTAATCCTTTCCGGACGAATCCGCGAATATTTATCGGCGTACCCGTGTGCATTCCGCGCACGGGTGCGCTTTTTGTTTGGTGCGTTCGGTCATGGATAACACCGCCGGAAACGAAATTAGCTGCCGACCGAATCACGGTGATTGACTTTAGCGGAAAATTATGCTATACTGTATCAAACGGCTTTTGCCGCCGCAGAACATGATGCAGCACGACCGACAGGAAAAGGAGGAACCGAAATGAAGTACACATTCCGCAGACTGCTGACAGCGGCACTCGCGTCAGCCATGACATTCTGCGCAGCCGCTTCGCTGCCGCAGACCGCGCTCAGCGCCTATGCAGCAGAACAGACAGGAACATTTTGCGAATTGATCGGCGCATTGCCTGATGAATCCGGGATCTCAGAGCTCGGCTCCCTCAGTCTGACCGAGGACAGCTATACGCAGGGATTCAAGTACGACCGGGAAAACAATGCGCTCAGCGGCGCTGAGGTTTTTTATGTGTATATCCCGAAAACGGAGGGCGTTGATGCCGCATCCGTCAGGGTAAGCATCAGCCATACCATGCCGCAGACCGATCCGGATGCTCCGGTGCGCATAGCATCGGATGAAGCGACGCTGTCGGCGCGGCCGCATTACGGCGCTCTGATCGCAAAGATCGACATGAACGCTCTGGCCGGAAAGAATATCGTCTCCATTGGCTTTGCCGGCGATTCCTTTACGCCGACCGCAGCAGGGAACGGCACGGAACAGGATGTGTTCGTTTACCGTGAGGTCACGCATCTGCCGGAGAATCCGATCCCGGCGGGCGACGGCGAGATCGGGCTGCCGGATCAGCTCCCCGCAGACGGCAGACTGACAGAGGTCAAAAAAATCACATTCCCGATCGACAAGGTGCAGTCGTATTCGATCCCGGTTCCGCTGCCGGACGATCCGGAGCACTTTGCCGGATATTATCTGTATATCCCGCAGCAGGCCGGTGTCGGAAAGGTTGAAACGGATCTCGAATTGCAGATCGACAGCAATAACGGCGGCTATCTGACATGGATTGAGACAAATCTGGACGGCGCGTGTATCGACGCGGCACCGGCCGTTCTGAAGATCGCCAGCACAAAGACAATGGTCAGACGGATCGAGCTCACAAAGCACAAGGCTGAAACGCTCGGCGAGAATCCCGCAGAGAGCTTTGATGTTTACTTCTATATCTATCATACAAAAGCGGCGGAGCCGGAGCAGCCGGAACAGCCTGTGAAGCTCGAAGCGGCCGCGCTGCCGCAGAATGCGGAGCCGATCTCGTCGGTCGTCCGGCTGGAGAATGCAGCAGAGAAAACGCAGTTCTCCCTCGGTGATCTGACCTATCATTATCTCGATGCACAGTATGACGGCGATTTCTCGCGCTACCCGAAAAAGACCGCGGATGCGGAGCAGTGGGCGGAATTCAGCACCGATATTGTACTGACCTTCACAAGAGAGACCGTCAAAGAGCAGAAGACTGTGAACGATGCCGGTGAGGAGGTCATAACCCCGATCAAGCAGGGAACGCAGAGCAAGCTCGGCTACGGGCTGCAGCTGCTTGACGGCAGAAGCACGATGCTGATCGAGCCGAAGGACGGCAAGAATCCGTGGAGCTGCGCCTATATGGATGCGAAATGCGTGTTTGACGGCATGGCCTTTACCAAAGGAAACGACATCGGAACCGAGATTGATATGCCGGCGGGCATCGGCTCGCTGAATGTCAGCGGGGCGGACTGCATCGGCAATCAGCCTTACCGGTATTTCTATCTGAAGATCTCCCACGCGGCCGCTCAGGGCGGCGACGCATCCGATTATGCGCTGCTGACCTTCCATGTGTTCCGGAACAGCGCCGAGGGCAAGTGGGAGGAATTCCGCACATTTACGGCGGCAGCCGATATGGAGTGGCCAGCCGGCGAAGACGGTACCGCCGATGCGGTCGTGAAAATGCCGGATGATCTGCTGAAGCCGGACAACGGATATCTCTATATCATCGAGCCGAAGTTCTTCACACGTTATTCGGCAGAGGGACAGAGCGGACGGCAGCTTGTGACAGAGGGTACAGGATATGCCACGCTCTTCGGTGCGAATGCGCTCTGCGGCGATCTCAACAACGACGGCACGGTTTCGGTCGCGGATGCTGTTATGATGACAAAATATCTCACGGGTGCCGAAAGCAGTACAGAGGGCATCACAGCGGAGACTGCCGACCTCAACGGTGACGGCAGGATTACGGCAGCGGATCTCTCGCTGCTCAAGCGCCTGATTCTGACCGCGCACGACTGACGCGGCCGGAACAGATAGATAGTAACAGGAAAGGAGGGGCTTGTATGAAGTATATCTGCTCTGTCTGCGGCTATACCTACGACGAGACTGCGGGCGATCCGGATAACGGCATCGAGGCAGGCACGAAGTTCGAGGATCTGCCGGACGATTTCGTATGTCCGCTCTGCGGCGTCGGCAAGGATATGTTCGAGGCTGAATGAGACCATGAAAGCCCTTCGCGGAAGCGGAGGGCTTTTTCCTCACCCCATTTTCCATATTCCGACAGATGCGCCATGACTGCATTAACAGGCTTTTGATGCGTTCTGTTTCAGTCACGGGGCAAAAGCCGCGAACAGCGGCTTATTCCTGTGCGAATGGGGATATGAGCGTGGCCGTGCCTTTAGCATAACGGCTGTCGGCCCTGCCGACCGGCTGTATGCCCTGCCGACTGCCCGCCGACAGATTTTTGCGGGGAGTGGCTGAAACAGGGAGCTTATAAAAAAGAGGTATCCGCTTCGCGGATGCTATTTAGAATGGGTGCCTCTATCGCAGGCACCCAAGCCCGCGGGCTCTTGAACGCTGGGGGAGTTTCGCCCTCTGCGGAGGGCGACGAGGGCTCTCGCCCGCTTCGCTATGAGTTTGCTTTGCAAACTCACCTCGACCCGCGAGCTTTTTGAAAAAAGCTCGACCAAAAACTTTGGATGCCATCGCCGGATGCGAATAATAAATCCACGATTGGCCACTCCTTTTTTGCGGAAACAGTTGCATTTTCCGGAATCTTGTGTTATAATAGGGCGTAAAGCGGATAATCAGGATCCGTAACCGGAAAGAGAAAGGAAGACATCTATGAATCTGAAAAAATTGCTGCCTGCCGGTCTGATCGCGGTCAGCCTTGCGCTGAGCTTCAGCGGATGCAGCGGCTCCGGCAGCAGCGGGATCGCCGAAAACATCGAGCCTGCCGTTACCGAGGATACCGCAGCCGTTACGCTGGCGACCTCCACGACCGTCGTCACCACGACCACCGAGCCGCCCGTACCGCCCGATATCTCGGTCAATCTGCTGGCGGTCGGCGACAACCTCGTGCAGACCTATGTATATCTCGCGGCACAGGCACAGGCCGGCGGCACCGGCTATAACTTTGGCCCGCTCTACGAAAATGTCAAGCCGGTCGTGCAGGCGGCCGATGTTGCGATCATCAATCAGGAAACGCTGATCTGCGGCGGCGACTACGAGATCTCCGGTTCCGGCTTCAACTTCAATTCCCCCGTCGAGCTGGGCGATGCAATGGTCGATCTCGGCTTCGATGTTTTTACGATTGCGAATAACCATATGCTCGACAAGGGCATCGGCGGTCTTGCATCCTCGCTGGATTACTGGGACGGCATGATGCAGAAGCATCCGATCCTTACGATCGGTGCCTACCGCAATGCCGAGGATCAGGACACGCTCAGAGTGCAGTATGTCAGGGGTATGCGCATTGCGTATCTCTCCTATGCGGAGCAGCTCAACGGCTACTCTCTGCCGGCAGATACGGATATCAAGATCGGCATGACCTCGGACGAGGCGCTCATGGAGCGGCAGATCAAGCGCGCAAAGGAGGTCGCGGACGCGGTCGTCGTTGCAGTCCACTGGGGTGCCGAGGATACGCACTGGGTGCGCGACGATGTCAAAGAGCTGGCACGCAAGCTGGTCGGCTGGGGCGCCGATGTCATTCTCGGTACGCATTCGCATACCGCGGAGACAATGGAGTATATCCCGCGTGAGGACGGCACACAGGGCTTCGTGTTCTATTCGATGGGCAATTTCATTTCCGCACAGACTGATAATTTCAATATGGTCGGCGAAATGAACAGCTTCAATCTTGTCAAGCACGGCGACACCGGCAAGGTCACGGTCGAGGATGTCAAGTGCAAGCCGGTCATCACGCATTATGATGCGGGATTTGCGAATCTGCGTCTCTATCCGTATGACCTCTATACGCCGGAGCTTGCGGACGCACACGCACTGCCGTATACCCACGCCTATCCGGAGACGGCAAAGGACTTCGGCAAGGGCGTCATCGACGCAATTATCGAGAACAATATTCCGGCAGAATTCCGCGATCTGGACTGACCGGAAAGCGTCCGAAAACTGATAGACAGCGTATCAAAATGAACGAGGATTTACGCGGCAAAAGCCGGCAGACGAAAATGCTGACTTTTGCTGCGTCTTTCTTTTGTCGGATTGCATAATTTTTGCTTGTTCAATTTATCAATAATCACAAAAACGGTATCGAAGTCTTGACTTTGTGACAGCGGTTTATTATAATGGTAGTAAGCCGTATTGTCGGGTAAGGGATATCTGTCGGCAGATCGCTGTGCATTAGTACGGATGCAGGGCGTTCTCCGTGCGGACAGACCTTCCGGTACGGACAGGATAGACAGGCTTTTCCGGGACTGCCCCGGCGCAAAATCCGTGTCAGTGAATCCGGTGCGGATGCCGGCGGAAGCAGGATTCCGAATGCATAAGCGGGGGCTTGTCTGAGTATATGAAAAGAAACGGATCAGCGCGTTTCTTGGAGTATATGAAATCATCATGAAAGAAGGAGGAAAGGAATGAAGGCGCAGAAAGCGGCGGTTTTCGGACTGCTCGCGGGTTTTCTTGCCTGCGGTTATCTGGGAACGGCACCTGACAGGATCTGCGCGGCGGATCTCCCGGAAGCGGAGGCGGCGGTCGATGTGACCGTGGCAGATGCGGACGGCGGATTTACCGCATCGGTATCGCTGGAACGGATGCCGGAAACAGGGCTGTGTGCAATGGAGTTCGCGCTCCGGTACGATGCTGCTGCTCTGACAGTCACGGATGTGACACTGCTCTATGACACAGGCGCACAGAAGGCGGAAAAGCTCGCCGGCATCACGGGAAACGATGTATTTACATATGAAAATACCGATGGCTTCCTGAAGATCCGATGGGGCACCGCCGCGAAGGCAGACTACTGGCTGAAAGAGGAACGGGTCTTTTTCACGGTCAGCGGAACTGTTTCGGAGGATGTTCCGGCAGGGACGCAGATCCCGATTGAGCTCGTACCGGCGGCGGGGGATACTGCGGATGCAGTAATTGCCGCAGGCTGGCTGGATGGCGACGATGTGATGCAGCCTTGTCAGGTGACCGCGAAAAACGGCGCAGTCTGGAAGCCGATCAACGAGGCCGGCACGACGATGTACGGCGACATTGATCTGGACGGAAAGCTGACCGTTGCGGATGCAGTGCTGCTGCACCGCGCACTGAACGAAGAGCTTGCTCTCAGCGCCGCAGCATACGCAAACGCAGACTGTGAGTCGGACGGCGTGCTGACGATGTGCGATGTAACGCTGATGCTTCGGAGGATTCAGAATCCGGCCGAGGACACCGCCGCGGAGACACACTGACAAAGCACTCACCCACGGGGAACCGCAGGCGCACGGGTAAGCTGACGGTTCCATGCTCCGTGATATGCGGCCGGAAGGCGCGTATCAACTGCAACATTCATGGTCGGCAAAACATGGCCGCAGGCTCCGCCGGGAGCAATGCCGACGGAGAATCGCCGAAACCAAACCCAACAAAACCAAATAAACAATGCGTTTGAACCGGGAATGCGGCTGAACCGGTGTCAGACAAGAAAGGATTAAGTTGTCATGAAGAAATTCATCTCTGCTCTTTCGTCGCTCGTGATCGCAGCGACGGCAATGGGCGGCGCCCTCGCATTCAGCTCGGATGCCGCAACTGTCAGCTCGACAATCGTCGCGTTCCGTTCTAACGGTGAGACTGCTGTTACAGCAAAACCGGGCGATGTGATTCCGGTTAAAATGTATATTCCGCAGTCTGCCGGCTTCAATACGCTTTCTCTGAAGATGGCGATCAACGGCGATGCAACGCTCGGTCAGGGTACTGTCTATGATATGAATAAGAAGGCATATCCGAACTATGAGGGTTCGTTCGGCAACTATGGCATCACAATTTCCGATATCACATGGCCGGCGGGCGACAGCAAGGGCGATCCGGGTCCGATTGAGTCCGGTATTCTTAGTGCAAAGAACTTTGCGGGCAGAGTCAATGCCGGTACCTTTATGTTCACCGACTATGCCTACAACTTCATGTATCAGGCAAAGCACGCTGTTTCGTGGGCTTCTGAAAAGTACGGCCTGAGCGCAGGCTCCAAGGACATTGACTCCTATGAAGCATGGGCAGCAGCCGGCAAGCCTGCTTATGCTGACTATACCCCGGTCTTCACATGGTCGAAGAGCGAGAAGTGGGCATACGATCACGCGATTGTCAGCTTCAACCTCAATCTCCCGGCTGATCTGAAGGACGGCACCTATGTGTTCGATGTCTATAAGAAAGAGTATATGCTCACCACTCCGTCTTCTCTGTTTGACTCTGAGACCAACGAGGAGCTCCCGGCGAGCGAGCGTACCTTCGCAACGAGCGGCGCATCCGGTATCGCCGGCGCAAACAAGCTCGAATCCGAAGCACTGACCATCACTGTCGGCAAACCGCAGGTGGATGAGGGAACCACCACAGCTCCTGTCACCACTGTCTCCACGACCGCAACTCCTGATAAGGCCACCACGACCGTAAAGCAGGATGATCCGCCTGTTGACACCGGCAATGCAATCGTCTATAACCTGATCCCGGACGGCAAGGATTACACTGCTGCAAAGACCGCAAACGGCAACAATGTTTATAACGCAAAGCCGGGCGAGAAGATCAACATTGCATGGACTGTCAATAAGGACCAGAAGGTCGCCGGCCTTCAGATGTTCTTCGACTTCTCTGCAATCGTCGAGAACGGCGGTAAGTATAACTATTCCGAACTGGGCGATGCTTATGATCTCCTGCCGACCATCAATGAGAATAATGTCAATGTCTCCAAGGCTGAGAACGCGAAGGACGGCGGTCAGGTCTTCTATGGCTTCGGCGACAGCGGTGAGTTCCAGGCTGCTGACGATGCAGTTATCTACTACTTCAACATTACCGTTCCTGAGAAGGAAGGCACCTACTCCATCGTGAAGGATACCAGAGACAAGTGCAAGGTTGTCCCGCTCGCCGGCGATCCGTTTGAGTTCGTTCTGAACGGTCTCGACATCGTTGTCGGCGATACCCCGGCAGAGACCACGACCACCGCAGCTGAGCCTCAGCAGCAGACCACCACGACTGTTACCACTCCGGCACAGCAGCAGCAGACCACCACAACCGCTACAACTCCGGATGACGGCGATGTTCTCTACGGCGATGTCAACTGCGACAAGCAGGTCAGAATCAACGACGTTGTTCTTCTGAACAGATACCTCGCAAAGACTGCTGATGTCACTGCACAGGGCAAGAAGAATGCAGACTGCGTCAAGGATAACAACATCACTGCTGATGACTCTACTGCAATCAAGGAGTTCCTGGCAAGACTGATTCCGTCGCTCCCGAAGCAGTAATTGAAGCGAAGCGTTTGATACGCAATTTTACATGAAGGCGTTATGTGCGCGGAGGAAACTTCGCGCACATAATCCAGAAAGGGATAAAGATGAAGAAACTTATTTCTGCTCTGTCTTCCTTGTGCCTTGCTGCTACTTCAATGCTCGGAGCGTTTGCTGCGGTACCGATGACTGCATCTGCTGCAGAAGTCAAAGCTGACGGCGACATCGTATATGACCTGATCCCAAAGGGGAAGGATTATACGGCGGCGACCGGCAGCGGCAATAACCAGTATACGGCTGAGCCGGGCGAAACCTTTACGATCCAGTGGACTGTAAAGAACGATCAGAAGGTCGCCGGCCTTCAGATGTTCTTTGATTTCTCTGATATCACCGGCAACGGCGGTAAGTATGTCAGCTCTGAACTGGGCGATGCTTACGATCTCCTGCCGACGATCAATGAGAAAAGCGTGAACATCAGCAAGGCTGACAATGCCAAGGACGGCGGTCAGGTATTCTACGGCTTCGGCGACAATGGCGAGTTCCAGGCCGCTGACGGTGCTGTTATCTATGAGTTTACAGTTCAGGCGCCTACCAAGGAAGGTAATTATTCGATCATCAGGGACACGAGAGACAAGTGCAAGGTCGTTCCGCTCGTCGGAGACGAGTTCTCTTACACAATGCACGGCCTTACTGTTAAGGTCGGAAATGCTCCTGAGGTTACAACCACAGCCAAGCCGGATGAGCCTGCGCAGACGACAACCGTCAAGCAGCAGGATCCGGGCGATCCGATTCCCTCCGGCTCGATCATTTATGATCTCATCCCGAAGGGCAAGGATTACACCGCAGCACCGGCAGGTCAGACCGGCAACAATGTCTATAAGGCAACTGCCGGCGAAAATATCACTGTTCAGTGGACAGTCAAGAACGACAAGAAGGTCGCCGGCCTTCAGATGTTCTTCGACTTCTCCGATGTCATCGACAACGGCGGTAAGTACACCGGTTCTGAGATGGGCGATGCTTACGATCTCCTGCCGACGATGAATGAGAAGAGTGTGAATACCACCAAGGCTGAGAACCCGAAGGACGGCGGTCAGGTCTTCTACGGCTTCGGTGACAACGGTGAGTTCCAGGCTGCTGACGGTGCTGTGATCTATGAGTTCAATATTCAGGCTCCGACAAAGGACGGCTCCTATGTTATCGTTCGCGATACAAGAGACAAGTGCAAGGTCGTCCCGCTCACCGGTAATGAGTATCAGTATGCACTCCGCGGCCTTGAGATTCAGGTCGGCGATGTGCCGGACGATCCGCCTGCAAAGGAAACGACCACGAAGGAGCAGCAGACCGTTTCGGGCGATTCTATCGTCTATAACCTGATCCCGAAGGGCAAGGATTATACCGGCGTTGCTGATAATGTTACCGGCAACAATGTTTACAAGGCAGCTCCGGGTGAGAAAATCACCATTCAGTGGACTGTTAAGAACGATAAGAAGGTCGCCGGCCTTCAGATGTTCTTCGACTTCTCCGGTATCATTGACAACGGCGGTAAGTACAACGGTTCCGAACTGGGCGATGCCTACGATCTTTTGCCGACTGTCAATGAGAACAGCGTGAATATCACCAAGGCTGAAAACGCGAAGGACGGCGCTCAGGTCTTCTACGGCTTCGGCGACAGCGGTGAATTCAAGGCTTCTGACGATGCAGTGATCTATGAGTTCACGATTACTGCACCGGAAAAGGACGGCACATATTCTGTCGTTCAGGATACCAGAGACAAGTGCAAGGTCGTCCCGCTCGTCGGCGATCCGTTCAGCTTCGTGCTGCATGGCATCGACATCGTAGTCGGCGATGCACCGGCAGACGAAACGACCACGACCAAGCAGCAGACTGTTTCTGCTGATTCGATCATCTATAACCTCATCCCGAAGGGCAAGGATTATACCAAGGTCGCTGACACTGCTGTCGGCAACAATGCGTATAATGCAGCTCCGGGCGAGGAGATCACCATTCAGTGGACTGTTAAGAACGATCAGAAGGTCGCCGGCCTTCAGATGTTCATCGACTTCTCTGCAATCGTCGAGAACGGCGGTAAGTATAACTCTTCCGAGATAGGCGATGCTTATGATCTTCTTCCGACGGTCAATGAGAAGAATGTCAGCGTCAGCAAGGCAGAAAACGCCAAGGACGGCGGCCAGGTCTTCTACGGCTTCGGCGACAGCGGTGAGTTCAAGGCTGCTGACGATGCAGTGATCTATGAGTTCACGATTACTGCACCGGAAAAGGACGGCACATATTCTGTCGTTCAGGATACCAGAGACAAGTGCAAGGTTGTCCCGCTGGCCGGCGATCCCTATGATTTCGTGCTGCACGGCCTCGAAATCACAGTCGGCAAAGTCGAGACCACAACAACTGCGGCTCCGACACCTGAAGAAACTACCACGACCGAAAATGTCCCGGCAGGCAAGACCACATGGACGATCGCAAAGGTGAATGCGGAAGCAGGCGCTGATGTGAAGGTTCCGGTCTCTGTTGAGGGCGATGAAGGCACAGGCGGATTTGTCGCAGAATTCGAGTGCGACAAAGCGTTGAAGATCAAGGGCGTTGAGTGGGGCAAGGGCTATACCGGCACTGCCACCATCAACAACAATGAGCTGGTCGTTGTCTGGGCAGCCGAGGACGGCGCAGACCAGAAGGCAAACGGCGAGATCATGAACATCCTCGTAACTGCTCCGAATGCAGCCGGCGAATATCCGGTCACATTCAAGAGCCTCGAGGTTGTTAACACCTCCGGCAATGAGCTGACCGTCACCAAGACTGACGGCGCAGTGATTGTCAAGGGCGAA
>CAMOOV010000028.1 GCA_946621745.1 uncultured Ruminococcus sp. | reverse complement strand
AGCGCTTTGCCGAACATGAACAGAGACCGCAGAAAGAAAAGAGAGGGTGACTGAAATGATAGGCTATGATTCCCAGAGGCCGACAGATACACCGGAATACAGGCGCTGCCCTGATTGTGGAGATATTGTTGACTGGGATACGATGATCTGGCTCAATGGCCGTTGCACCTGCCCGAAATGCTATCAGCGCAGGAAAGCAGAAGAAAGAATTTCAGAAATGGAGGATACGCAATGACGGCGAAGGAATATTTGCAGCAGTACCGCGATGCTGTTCGGAGAGCGACTGCGGCGCAGGATCATCTTGCGGAGCTCAGGACCATCGCAGAGAGGATTACACCGAACTACGGTGCAAGCGGCGGCACACATCAGACCGGTGACCGGCTCGGAAATGCTATTGCAAAAATTGTTGACGCTGAGGCGCGGGTTGATCAGGAAATCACGATGCTGATTGCAACCGAGCGAGAAGTCGAGTGGACGATCAATGCGGTTGATAACAGCATATTCCGTAAGCTACTGTATGAGAGATATATAAATGGTAAGACATGGGAAATGATTGCGGTATTGCTGCACTATTCTCACCAGCATGTGGTACATGTCCTGCATCCAAAGGCGCTGAACGCTGTGAAACATCTAATTGAATCTAACATTCGACCTGTGCTATAATATAAACTGAGAAAAGCGACGGAGCAGGATGAGCTTTTCCGGCGGTGCAGCGTGCGCCGCCCTTTTTATGCTCCGTGATCATGACAGCAGCGTCCGGTTCCTCTCGCCGGACGCTTTCCTATGGGGTGATTGGATGAGGCTCACAGAAAAACAGAAACGGTTCTGTGAGGAATACCTCATAGACCTGAATGCAACGCAGGCGGCGATCCGTGCGGGGTATAAGCAGAAAACCGCATATTCGCAGGGACAGCGGATGTTGAAAAATGTTGAAGTTCAGCAGTATATCCAGCAGCTCATGCAGCACCGCTCGGAGATCACCGGTATAACCGCGGAGGATGTTCTGCGCGAGCTGAACGCAGTCGCAATGGCTGACACCGAGATCAAGGGCAGCGACAAAATGAAAGCGCTGGAGCTGCTCGGTAAGCATCTCGGAATGTTCTCCGAGAAGCCGGAGGAAACGGTAAAGACGGCTGTTTATGCCGGCATCCCCGCTGCACTGATCGCCCCCGCTTTTCAGCCGGTGCTGCTGGATATTGCTGACGGCGGGCATACAGAGTATGACTTTCCCGGCGGGCGCGGCAGCACGAAGTCTTCATTCATTGCGCTTGAGATCGTTGATCTGATCATGCGGACACCTGATATCCATGCCTGCGCTGTGCGAAAGGTCGGCATTACACTTCGTGATTCCTGCTATGCAAAGATCTGCTGGGCAATCGCGGCACTGGGGCTGGAAGCTGAGTTTGACTGTACGGTCTCCCCGATGGAGATCACGAAAAAATCCACCGGGCAGAAAATATACTTCCGCGGGGCTGATAAGCCGGACAAGCTGAAATCCATCACACCGTCATTCGGATATATTGCGATCCTGTGGCTTGAGGAAATGGACCAGTTTGCCGGCGAGAAAGAACTGCGGAGCATGAAGCAGTCTATCATTCGAGGCGGAGAAGAAGCAACCGTATTCTGTTCTTTCAATCCGCCGCGTTCCGCAAACAACTGGGCAAATGACTATGTGCTTTCCCCGCCGGACAGCCGGCTTGTAACGCGCTCCGATTATCTGACCGTTCCGCGGAAATGGCTCGGCCAGCCGTTCCTTGACCTTGCGGAGGAGCTGAAGGAAAAGAATCCGGCAGCGTATGAAAATGAATATCTCGGCATAGTGAACGGCAGCGGCGGCAATGTATTTGATAATCTCGATATCCGGCCGATCAGCGATGAAGAGCTTGCGCAGTTCGATAATATCCTGAACGGCGTGGACTGGGGCTGGTATCCGGACCCGTTCGCATTTGTCCGCGTACACTACGACGCTGCACGGATGACACTCTATATCTGGCAGGAATATGTATGCAATAAGCAGAAGAACCGGGAGACTGCGGAGAAGCTGATCTCTCTCGGCATCACTCCGGCGGATATCGTAACCTGTGACAGCGCTGAGGAGAAATCCGTCAGTGATTACCGCTCTTACGGCATCAACGCCCGTGCAGCCGAAAAGGGACCGGAATCGCGTCGGTATTCGTTCAAATGGCTGCAATCGCTCGCGAAGATCGTGATTGATCCGGCACGCTGCCCGGTCGCAGCACGGGAATTCCTGCATTACGAGTATGAGCGCGACAAGGAAGGAAACATTATCAGCGGCTATCCTGACGGGAACGATCACTGTATTGATGCAGTGCGCTATGCGGCGAACCGGATCTGGAAGCGCCGCGGACAGTGAGGTGTGCTCATGCATATATTGGACAGGCTGAGAAGCCTTGTGAACGAGGTGATGCATAAATTGATCCCATACAAACAGATCGAACAGGCGGGACATTTTGAATCGCCCGTATCAGCAAAAATGGCGGCCGCACATACGCTGTGGGCACAGATGTATCAAAATCAGGCGCCGTGGCTGGCGGATGACGGGATGAGATCCCTGAATCTGGCGGCTTTTATATGCTCCGAGCTTGCAAGACAGGTTGTCATGGAGCTAAAATGGAACATTACCGGAACACAAAAGGATGCGGGTGATGCTCCGCAGAACAATCCTCGGGCATCGTATCTCAGCGATGAATTCAGTAGATGCATGGGCATCACGCTGCGGGAGAAGCTCCAGCAGGGCATGGCATCCGGCGGCATGGTGATCCGGCCTTATCCGGTCGGCGGCAGGCTGTTCTTCGATTTTTCACCGGACTGGTGTGTTTATCCGGCTGCCTTCAACGGCAGCGGCGATCTGACCGATGTGATCTTCCGGGATCAGCATACGGACGGCAAAACGATCTATACCCGGTTAGAACGGCAGACCGTCAGCGGAGACGATGTTGTCATTACGCAGCGCTGCTTCCGCTCTCAGACGCCCGGAACACTCGGAACCGAATGCCCGCTCACGGCGGTGCCGCTCTGGGCGGAGCTTGCACCGGAGCTCACAGTAAACAATACAGGGGGCAGGCCGCTGTTCGGCCGCTACAGAGTTGCGTCCGCGAATACCGAAGATCTGGATACCGTTCTCGGTTCATCCGTATTCGCCGCAGCAGCTGACTGCATCCGGGACGCAGACGAGCAGTATTCCCGCCTGATATGGGAATTCAGGGCGAAAGAGACTGCGATTGATGTCGATCCGACTGCACTGCTCCCTGTGGGAAACGGTGCCCGTGCAGAGCTGCCGAAGCTGGAACGCAGACTGTTCCGTGCGTTGGATCTGGGGCATGAAGACACCTATCATGTTTATGATCCGCCGATCCGGGATGTGTCGATCCTCAACGGCCTGAACAGTATCTTCTGCCGGATTGAGGATCTTTGCGGACTTGCCCGCGGGACGGTCTCCGATCCGAATGAGCAGGCGATGACCGCAACGCAGATCAAGATGATGAAGCAGCGGACATATGAGACGATCAGCGCAAATCAGCAGGCGCTTGAAAGCTGTCTGCGCGATGTGATAAGGGCTATGGATATTTATGCATCCGCGCTCGGACTTGCGCCGCCCGGCGAATATGATGCTTCCTTCGAGTGGGATGACAGTGTGATCGTCGATACGGATCAGCAGCTCAATGAACGGCTCTCTCTGGTGAATGCTGGTGCGATGAGCAAGGCAGAGCTGCGGATGTGGTATCTCGGTGAGACGCAGGCGCAGGCTGAGGCAGCCGTGCGGCGCATCGCAGCGGAACAGACGGAAAGTATGCTGCCGGATGATTTCCCGACAGGTGATATGTGATGCCGGAGGGAAAGACGCTTGAAGCAGCCGTTGAGAAGATCATGCAGCGGCTCCGCTCCGTCAATCTGCTGTATATCCGGAAGATTGCGATGCAGATCCGGAAGATCGGAGAACTCGGTCAGGCAAGTGTCAACCGTCTTGTCGCTATGGCGGATATGAATGCGGATATCGGTGAGATCACGGAACGGCTGCGGCGAATTACGGCAGTCAATAACCGCACGCTGCAAAAGGTCTTTCTGCGTGCGATGAATGAACAGTATACAGATTCGCGCTTCGGGCGGTATCTCGCTAAATATCCGCTGAAAAATGCGCAGCGGCAGCGCATCGGGCATTATGTGCAGGCGGTTTACCGGCAGACTGCCGGAACGCTCGCCAATCTCTCAAACACCACCGCCGTTACGATGCGGCAGACCTACATCGGCGCGATCGACAGCGCGATTCTCGCAGCATCGACCGGCGTTGCTTCATACACCGAAACGATGCGTGACACGCTCCGGCAAATCGGCAGAGCCGGGATGCAGGTGCGGTATGCATCCGGATACCGCAGGCGGCTCGATACGGCAGTCCGGCAGAATATTGTTGACGGCATCAACCAGATCAGCAAGAATGCGAGTGTCATGATCGGCGAAGAAATCAACCGGCAGGCCGGCTCGGATGTTTATGACGCGATCGAGATCAGCGCACACGCCCGCAGCGCGCCGGATCATGAGCCGGTGCAGGGTCATGTGTTCATGAAAGCGGAATGGGAGAAGCTGCAGGCGGGGCTTACCAGCCGGGACATCGACGGCAGAGTGTTCGCAGGCTTCCGCCGGCCGATCGGAGAATGGAACTGCCGGCACACGCCGATGAGCTTTTCGACAAAGTGGTCAAAGCGCAAGTGGACGGACGAGCAGCTCCGGAAATTCATCGACGAGAACCGGCAGGGCTGTGAAATTGACGGTAAGCACAGGACGCTCTACGAGGCCATGCAGATGATGCGCGAGATCGAGACCGCCGTGCGCCGCGAAAAGGACACCGCAGTTGCCGCGCAGGCGGCCGGAGACGATGCCCTGCGGCAGCAATGCCAGCGGAATATCAACGCGCTGGTGCGGCGCTATGCGGAGATCGCGAAGGCTTCCGGCAACGCGGAAAAGCGGCAGCGCATGACCGTCGAGGGGTTTAGAGCCGTGAAAGCTAAATACTCGGATGTCTTGACAAAGCTAGGGCCGGATGGTAAAATAGACTTAGACAGGTTCCAGAGAGACCTCGCGGCGGGGCGCATTAACACGACAATTGATACAAAACAGCAGCCGAAACATATGCTGACACCTGAATGGAAGAATCAGGTTAAGCAGGCAATCAAGAGCGGTGGAAAGCCCAAGAGCAGACTCGCAAAAGGAATAGACCCGCAGGAAATAGTCGCGCAATACGCCGGGACGGGGGAGCCGCGAGTTTACAAGGGGAACCATTGCGTGGATGAGTTTATAACACTCCCACAAATCGCAGGAGTTACATTTGACGCAAAGGTGGGCAAATTCATCCCGACACATCGAATCCAGATAAAGTACACAAATGCCGGAGTGCATATACTGCCCGTTTTAGAAAGGAAGTGAATAGCATGGATTGGCGAAATCGAAAAATTGAGCAGCTCCAGTTCCACAGAGCGCGCATTCAACTGAAAGACGGGACAGTCCTCGTCGGAACAGCCGACTGTGTCTGCGACGCATCCGAAGGGGACGGCGCTGACATCGAGGGTCTCGCGTTTGACGCTGACGGCGAAAAATACGGCACGATCATCCGGGAGGACGACATCGCGCAGTTTGAAATTTTAGACTAAACCGCCCTGAGTCATCAAGGCGGTTTGCTCATGCCCACAAACCGAAAGGAGTTTATCACATGGACGACTGGAAAGAACGGCTGAAAGCTGAATATGCGCAGCTCAAAGAGCGCTACGAGAAGCTGAAAGCCTACAATACACGGCAGGAGGTTTCACGCCACATTGAACCGCTTAAACCGATTTGCAGCGAAGCAGATGCCAAAGAACGCGAAAGCGGGAATTACCGCGAAGATCTCATGCAGCGTCAACAAGGCATTATGGGCGAATACCTGCACGTTCTGGAGCTGCGTGCTGCTTTAGAGAACATCGAGCTGTAAAAAGGAGGAAAGAACATGGAAAGCGCATCCAGACTTGAAATCACCTTCAAGAGCGGCGACACGATCACCTACCGCGAAGGCGAATGGGATGACTACGGCTATGACGGCAAGGCGATCAGCGTGAAGCTGAAAGGCGCATGGATCGGCATTTACAATTTCGACAGCGTGTTCAGTGTCGAGCTGAAACCGTAACTGACATAACTTCATACGGAATCAGGCATCTCGAAAGAGGTGCTTTTTTCATACACTTGTCCGGAATGACGCGAAACTATCAAGCGGAGCGGAAAGAACCGCGACACCAAACTGAAACGCGAAAGGAGAAACCACCATGAAACGGGAAGATGTTTCCAGAATCTTTGAGGGCGCGACGGACGATCAGATCAGCGCGATCCTCGACATCAACAGCCGGGATATCGGCAGCGCCAAATCCAAGGGAGATCAGCTCACCGAGCAGATCACTGCCCTGAATGCACAGATCACGCAGCGCGATGCGGATATGACAGCCCTGCGTGAAAAGCTGACCGCAGCACAGGCCGATGCCGGCAAGCTCACCGAAGCACAGTCCGCCCTTGCCGATTTGCAGGCGAAGTATGCAGCGGACAGTCAGGCGTGGGAATCGCAGCGCAAGGCACAGGCTTATGAATTCGCTGTGCGGACGAAGGCAGGAGAGCTGAAATTTTCCTCGAATGCAGCGCGGAATGATTTTATCCGCAGCGCGGTCGGCAAACAGATGCAGCTCGACGGCAATCAGATCCTTGGCTTCGATGATTTCGCAAAGGCATACCGCGAGGCGGATCCGTCCGCATTTCTGCCGGATGCGCCGCAGAAGCCCGCGCCGACGATTTCACTGCCCGGCACACACAGCCCGCAGCCGGCAGGAGCAGAGCCTTCCTCTCTCCGCGAGGCACTTTCCCGGAAGTACAACACACAGAAAGGATGAATCTGAATGGCAATCACACTTGCAGAAGCAAAGGTCGGCATGGCCGACAAGGTCGATCAGCAGGTCGTGGATATGTTCCGCCGCAGCTCGCTGCTGCTGGATCGCATGACCTTTGATGACAGCATTTCCCCCGGCACCGGCGGCTCTACGCTGACCTACGGCTATGTGCAGCTCAGCACGCCGGCCACCGCGAATGTCCGTGCCATCAACACGGAGTACACCGCGAACGAGGCGAAGCGCGAGAAGAAGACCGCGAACGCGATCATCATGGGCGGTTCCTTTGAGATCGACCGTGTGATCCAGAATACCAGCGGCGCGATCGACGAGCTGTCGTTTCAGGCGGAGCAGAAGATCAAGGCAACAGCAAATCAGTTCCACAATCTCGCAATCAACGGCACCTCGGCTGCATCCGGCGCGGGCTATGTGACCGGAACATTTGACGGTCTGCGCAAGCTGCTCGCCGGTACATCGAGAGTCGTGACGAGCGAGGTCAGTCTGGCAAGCTCCGCCGAGGTGACGAGCAATTACGCTGCATTCCTCGATGAGCTCGATGCGTTCCTTACCTGCATTGACGGCAAGCCGGATATGCTGCTCATGAACAGCAAGATGCTGAACCGGATCCGTGCCTGTGCGCGCCGTGCCGGCTATTATGAGCGCAGCAAGGACGATTTCGGCAGAGTCGTCGAGACCTACAACGGCATTGCGCTGCTCGATGCCGGTCAGTATTACAACGGCACGAATTCGGTCGATGTTGTCGGAACCTCCGCTGCTACATCTGCGGCTGCCGGCAAGACGGATATCTTTGCGGTCTGCCTCGGTCTGGATGCGTTCCACGGTATTTCCCCGCTCGGCGGCGGTCTGATCAACAGTTATCTGCCGGATCTGACACAGCCCGGTGCAGTGAAGAAGGGCGAGGTCGAGCTTGTCGCGGGTGTTGCGCTGAAGAATACGCTGAAGGCCGCACAGCTCACCGGCATTTCGATCCTGCCGAAGACAACCTGATGAAAGGAGGCGGCGGCATGGCGTATCTGACCTATACAGAGTATCAGGCATACGGCGGAACAGTACCCGAAGCAGCGTTCCCGGCAGCAGAATTCAAAGCCCGCAAGCGGATTGATCGCCTGACAGACAGCCGCGTGCAGACGATGACAGTTGTCCCGGAGGCTGTCAAGCTGTGCATGACAAGTATCATCAATGCAGATGCAGCGGCCGGTGCAGATGCCCTGGCAGAAAAGCCGCTTGTCGCCGCCTTCAATACGGACGGTTATTCCGAATCCTTTGGCAGTATTTCAGAGCAGACGGAAGCAATCGACAGAGCGCTGAACCGTCAGATCAGGGATCTGCTGGACGGAGAGCTTGATGACAACGGAACACCGCTGCTTTACAGGGGGCTTGACCGATGAAAGCGTGCAATGAAACGATTACCGTTCTCAATCGACGGGTAAATCCGGACACGAGGCTCGATGAATGGACACTCACAGTGATACGCGGAGTTTCGTGGCACAGTAAGATTGCGGCGAATGTCACGCAGGCAGGACTGAAAGCGGCCGATACAGCAACAGTGCGCATCCCTGCGGACGCGGACACGGGTGGTCGGACATACTTGACACCGCAGGCGTACAAGGCCGCAGAGAGCGTGTCAGGGGCTTATACGCTGGCTCGCGGAGATATACTCGTCAGGGCAGAGATCACCGAAGGCATCACACCCGCGCAGGTGCAGGCCGCTTTCGAGGATGTGGTGACGATTATCTCCGTGACGGATAACACCCGCAGACCGCGCGCACCGCACAGAAAGGTCGTGGGCGCATGACAAGCCGCGTCTTTAACTGTACGGTCGCTATACCTGACACCGACGGACTGCTCCGGAAGTTCAACCTCGAAAAAGGCGGACTTGTGCAGGAAGTCATCGACGAAAAGGTTATTGACTACAGCATTCCGTATTGCCCCTTCGATATGGGCACACTGGCATACAGCCCTTACATAGCAAGCGTGATCGGCAGCGGCGTGGTCGTGTACCCAGGACCATACGCGCGATACCTCTACTACGGTGTGGTCGTCACCGACGAAAACGGCCGAGTGTTTGTCGGCAAAGGCGAAAAGAAACCGATTGTGACAAATCGGCTCTTGCAATACAAGACCGACCTGAACCCCCTCGCGGGGTCCTTCTGGGTGGAGCGTATGAAGGCAGACCACCTGAAAGATATCGTACAGGAGGCGAGAAATGCCGCAGGAATCAAATAGCTTAGTGCAGGCGCTGCGTGTGTGGTTCAGCGGCTGTCCGCTGCTCCAGCCCGGCGCAAAGGTCGGCGTGGATTACCTCCCGGAAGCGCCGACAGAATACGCCGTATACGAATCGCCGTCAACGATTCGATACCGGGAAAATGTGCTCGGCGAGATCATCCCGACACAAAAACAAGAGCAGAATTTCATTTTTGCTTCAAAGGAACCGTTTGGAGCGGACACCGCGCAGAACATGATGAACGCAGCGTTCTACGAGGCGATTCTGCTCTGGATATGGACGCAGAATGATCTGCGCAATTATCCGCACTTCACATCCGGTACAATCACCAACATCACGCCGACGCTGACGGCATACCCCGCAGAGGTCGGCTCGGATGTGGCAAAGTACCAGATCCAACTCAAAGTCACATACAACAGGAGGGATTAACACATGAAGCTGCAGAGAAACAGATGTATCTTCTTTGCATCGTGGACAGGCGCAGCGATTGCCGCAGCAGCCACAGCCACGGTGGCGGGTGAGGGCATCACAGCAGCGACCGTGACCGCCGCAGACTTCGGCGAAAAGGTCGGAGCATCCGGCGAGTACACATTCACATACAACGGCACCGGCTGGACTTACCTCGGCACCGTCGTCACGCTTACGACATACGGCATCACGGCAACCGGCACGCCGGAGGAGGGTGACACGATCACTGTCACATACACCGCGGCATCCGGCGGCTGGGAGGCGCTCGGCAAGGACAACGACGACCTGAGCAAGGAGCTGAACCCGGACACCGAGACCACGAAAAATGTCCTCGGAGAATCTACCTTTGAACACAAGGGCTACGAGCCGGAGGTCAGCGTCGAGCCGTATTACATGGACCCGGGCAGACTGCTCTATGCGCACCTGAAGGATGTCGCAGAGCGCGAGCTGTACGGTGAAACCGACCTGCTCGGCCATTTTGCAGAGGCCTTCTTTGAGAGCGCAGACGAGGAGGCAAAGACCATGAACGGTTACTGCTATGTCCGCCGCGCATGGATTGTTCCGCAGTCGGTCGGCGGTGACACCGCGGGCTTTGCAATTCCGTTCACCGTCAACCCGATCGGCACACCGGTCAAGAAGCAGATCGTCTACGACATGGTCACGAACACGGCCACAGTCACGGACTTCGCCTAAGAGAATATGGAGAGAGGCAGGGAGCAGGCACATACGCGGGCTCCCTGCCTTGATTTAGAGGAGGATAGAAAATGAACGCACTATTCACTATTGACGACGGTACGCGGGAGTATACGCTGGTCAACCAGTACGGGCAGGAAATCTGTCGGCTGCATTTCAGGCCGAACGATATCTCGCTGTATGACCGATACCTCGCAATGCGCGACAAGTTCACCGAGATCGTAAAGCCGCTGGAGCAGATCGGCATCAACGCAGACGGCACAGCATCTGCCGAGGAAGGTCTCGCGATTCTGAAAGAAGCGGAAACGGCATTCCGGGCACAGCTTCGGGAGCTGCTCGACAGCGATGACGCGGACGCAGCGTTTGAAAAACGGAATCCGTTCTCGTCGGTCGGCGGACGGTTTTTCTGCGCGATCGTGACGGACGCGATCGGCAAGATGATCGAGGCGGCATACGCCGAGGAAGCGAAAGCAACCGCCGAAAAGACCGCGCAGTACATCGAGGAGGAAGGCAATGACGCTGGGCAGACTGCCGCGAACGCTTGACATTTGCGGCACCGAGTACGAAATCAGGTCAGACTTTCGGAGCGTGCTGCGCATTATCGCAGCGTTTCACGACGAAAACCTAACCGACCGCGACAAGGCCTATGTTCTGCTAAAGCAGCAGTATCCGGCATTCAGCAGGATGCCGGAACAGCACATCAAGCCCGCATACGAGAAAGCCGTGTGGTTCATCCGCTGCGGGCAGAAGGAAAGCAAACGGACGCCGCAGGTCGTGGATTGGGAGAAAGACGAACCGCTGCTGTTCTCCGCGATCAACCGCATCGCGGGGACAGAAGTGCGGCTCACCGAATACCTGCACTGGTGGACATTCATGGGCTTCTTCCAGGGCATCGGGCACGATGACACATACGGGTACATCCTGATGCTCCGGCAGAAACGCATGAAGGGCAAGCCGCTGGAGAAATGGGAGAAGGAGTTCTGGAGCGCGAACCGTGACCTGTGCGAGATCAGGCTGCGCAAGCGCGGGGACGACATGAAAAACACTATGCAGGAATTGTTTGATAGCCTACGCAAAGGGGGCTGAGCAAAGTGGCAGAACAGAACGACGGCAGCGTAAGAATCGGCACAGACCTCGACACTTCCGGCTTTGAGAAGGGCTCTGAGAAGCTGAAAAAGGCAGCGGAGGATACCGCGAAAAGCATCGAGGGCGTCGGCGCGAAAGCGGGCAAATCAGTCGAAATGCCCGAGATTGACACGAAAGCAGCAACAGAGAAAATGGAGCGCGAGATTTACAGCGCGTTCATGGAAACATTCGGAAAAAGCCACCCGATGCCTATCGAAGAAGAAGATATGTCCAGCAAGGCGCTGGAGCAGGAAACAGCCCGGCTGCAAACGCAGATTGACGGCACCATGGCATCCCTCGACCGCTTGTCGAACGCGTCGCTGCAGGGCTTCCAGTCGACAGGCGCAGTGAATGCATTTAACAGCAAAATCGAGGAATCCCGCGCCCGCGTGGATGCGGCAAAGCAGGCACTCGAAGAATTCTCGCAGGCGGAGATCCCGACCGATCAGTACAGCAAGCTGGCGGCATCGGCGGAGCGCACCGAAAAGACATTGGAGAGCCTACGCGAGCAGCAGGACTTCATGCAGGATACCGGCGTGGATGAAAGCTCAAAGCAGTGGCAGGCATTAGCCGCGAAAATCGACGAGGCGCAGGAAAGGGTGTACTACTACCGCGCCCGCATGGAAGCGATGCGCGAGAACGGCCTGGCTTTTGTGGACCCGCAGCAGACGGAGCAGTTCGACCAAATGACAAAAGAGCTGCAGGAGGCCGAGGCCGCTCTGCAGCGGAACGCCGGACTGATCGACCAAGAGGCGCTCGCACAAGCCCGCCTGAACGTCCAGATTGCACAGGAAAAGGTCGCAACGGCAAGCAATGCCGCCGTAAGAGCACTGGCCGTGAGACAGCTGCAAAACGCGCAGAACCAGCTCGCAGCGATCACAGGCGAGCAGACAACACCCGCACCGGATCCGGAAAGAGCGACGGCATGGCAGCGGTTTGCCGGAACGGTCAGCGGCGTCGGAGCGCAGATACGCTCCTCTCTCAGCAGCATCGGCAGCGCGGCAAGCGGTGTGTTTGGCAGGATATCCGGTCTCGCGCACAGTGCGCTCGGCAAGATCGGAAGCATCGGAGCGAAGGCGTTCAACGGTCTGCGCTCGGCGATTGGCGGCGTGACCGGCAGACTGAAATCTCTTGTAACGGGAGCAAACAAATCACGGCTGAGCGTGAGCAGTCTTGTCCACGGATTCACAAGCCTCAGACAGATGCTGGTCTCGCGTATTAAGCGAACCTTCATTTCTTCCGTGTTCAAGGATCTCCAGTCGTCGATACAGGCGCTGGCGAGGTTTGACGGCCGATTCAATGAAGCGATGTCAAACATGAAAAAACGGTCATCGGAGCTGAGCGCCAACGTGGCCGTGGCTTTCGGCAGCCTGGTGCGAACCTTTGAGCCGATCATCACGAAGCTGCTGAACACGCTCTCGGACGCCATGACCAAGGTCAACGCAGTCTTTGCGGCAATCCGCGGAGAGAATACCGTGACGGTCGCTGCACAGCAGACGGAATCATACGCGGACTCCCTCGAGGACGCAGCACACAACGCAGAGAAAACGAAGCAGCAGCAGGAAAAGCTGAACGCGACGCTTTCCAGCTTCGACGAAATCCATAAGCTCAGCAGCGACAGCGACGGAGCGGACACCGACAGCGGCGACAAAGACGCAGACAAAACGATTTACAAGACCGTACCGGTCAACCAGATACTCGGCGACGGGTCAGCCCTGAGCAGGATCGCGAACATGGTCCTGGGCGCCTTCGATACGGGCTACTGGGCGGCGGTCGGATCCGCGATCGGCAACGGAATAAACGGCATCGTAGACAAGCTCAGCGCGGGCATCCCGCTCGTGCGCGAGAAGGCGGAGAAGTTCGCCGCCGGGCTCGCGGACGGCCTGAATGGCCTCGTGTACGCCCTGGACGGCAGCAAGATCGGCGGTCTGTTCGCAGGCGGCGTCAATTTGATTTTCGGCACTGTGAATACCTTCCTGCGGTCTTTCGATTTCAGCGAGACGGGACGGCTGGTATCCAGCACGATAAATGGCTTTTTCGAGAATGTGGAATGGGACACCGTCGCGCAGACGATTGTGAACGGCTTCCGGGGGATGCTTGACTACACCCGCAGCCTGATCGGCGGTCTTGACTGGAGTGTGATCGGCGGAGCCGTGAACACGATGCTCGGCGAGTTCGACACCGCGCTCGCGACATACGACTTCTACGGCTTCGGCCTAACGATCGGCACGAAAATCACCGAGGCGGTCAACAGTATCAACTGGGGACTTGCCGGGCAGACACTCGCAAACGGCGTCAACGCAGTCATCGGCGGGATCCACGGCATCGTGGACGGCATCGGCTGGGACGAGCTCGGCTTGAACCTTTCCGACTCAATCAACAACTTCATCGAGACGGTCAACTGGGCGGAGGCCGGACAGACGCTCTCCGACGCGGTCAAGGGCGTTCTCAGCTGGATCACGACCACGATCGAGAACATCGAGTGGCAAGAGCTCGGAAACAAGGTCGCAGAGTTTATCAGCACGATCGACTGGACGGGCATCACAGAAAAGCTGTTTGAAGGCATCGGCGCAGCGCTTGGCGGGCTTGCGGCCTTCCTGCTTGGCCTGGTCGAAAAAGCGATGGACAGCCTCGAAGAATGGTGGTACCAGAACGCATACGAAAACGGCGAATTCAGCATTTCCGGACTTTTCGAGGGCATCAGCAACGCGCTGGCGGATATTGCGTGGTGGATTCACGAGCACATCTGGGTGCCTTTCCGCGACGGATTCAAGAAGGCTTTCGGAATCAGCTCACCGTCCAAGGAAATGAAACCCTTCGGCGATTACATCATCCAGGGGCTTTTTAATGGCATCACCGGAGCGCTTAAGAGTGTCGGCAGCTGGATCAAGACGAACATCTGGGAGCCGATCAAGTCAGGGCTGAATAAAGCGTTCAACGTCGTATCGGGAGCCGCGGGAGCCGTCAAGAGCATCGGCGGATCCGTCATCGCCGGACTGAAAGAAGGCGTATCGGGTGGCATCAGCACCATCGGCAGCTGGCTGGAAGACAACGTCACGGATAAGTTCGTCGGGAAGTTCAAGAGCCTTCTCGGCATTAACTCCCCGTCAACGGTTTTCGCAGGAATCGGCGAATATGTAACGGAGGGCTTCACGAACGGACTGGACACCGGATGGAAGGATATCAGCGGCCTGCTCGATGCCAAGAGCAAGGGCTTTGTCGAGGCCGGTAAAAGCCTGATCGACAGCCTGAAAAGCGGCGTCAGCGCAACGTGGGACAGCCTTGTGAGTGATATCATCGGCAAGATGGCGAACCTCACCAAGTGGGCAGAGGGGCGGCATTTTGTCAACGCAGGCGTCCAGATCGTCGAGGGCCTGAAAGCAGGCATCAGCAGCAAGTGGGATAGCCTTGTCGAGGACGTGTGGAGGAAAACGAACAACCTAAAAAACTGGTTCGATGACAGACAGTTCTACGCAGCGGGCTGGAATATTGCGCAAGGCTTGAAACAGGGTATCTACGACAACTGGCAGGACATCAACTGGATGTGTACCGAGCTGGCAAGAGGCACGGTCGAAATGATCCGTGCAGAGTTTGATATTCACTCGCCGTCCAGAGTCATGGCGGAAATCGGCGGCTACATTACCGCCGGTCTGGCAAACGGCATCGAGGGCGGAGCGAGCGGCGTATTCAGCACGGTCAGCGCACTGACCGACAACGTTCTCTCCGGCATGGAGGAGCTATACGAGGTCGGCAACGGCGAAATGTTCACGGGGCTGGATGCGACCGCAGAGCAGCTCGCAGAGATCGCACGAGCACTGCTCATGGTTGACCGTGCGATGCCGGACTTCGCGGCTGCGGGCGTACCGGGCATCGTGCTCGGAACGGTCGCCCCACCGAAAACGGCAGGCACAGCAGACGCGCCGGACAGCAAGGTCATCCGCCTGCTGGAGGAGCTCGTATCTGCCATGAGCAGTGACGACGAACCCAGCGCCACGCAGCCGATCCGGCTGGAAACCAAGGTCATGATCGACCGCAGAGAGATCGGCAAGGCAGTATCCGAGTACGACCTGAGCAACAACCGGATCCGCAACGGCAGCCTGACAGGAGGGAGCCGATGAGACAAAACGAATTCTGGCGGGTGGACGGCGTCACGATGCCGACACCCGACACTTTCAAACTGACAGAGTACGACTTGGACAAGGCGACAACGGGCAGACCGGAATCCGGGTACCTGAACAGAGACCGCGTCCGGGCAAGCCTGCATAAGTATGATTTTACCTTTAACGACCTCACGGAAGCCGAGGCGAAACTGATCCGGAACGCGATCATGCCCGCGCAATTCAGCGTCGAGGTTCGGTTCCTGAGTGACTGGGAAACTACACTCCGAACGATGTACGCGGGAGACAAAGAGTGGGAAATGCGTTTCGATGACAGCGGACGCGTTCACATCGGCCTGACCGTCACACTTTCGGAGTACTAAGGAGGCGAGCCGATGCCGAGACTTGACATGACCGTCCGGGGGACGGAGGCGGTCATCGCGGGCAGGCCGGAGATCATCTGTGACAACAGTGACTATACGCTGCACGTCGATGTCCGAGGCGAGGAGTGGAGCAGCACGAAGCCTTTCTTCATCCGGATGACCGTTCTGCGGGACGGCGAGCCAAGCGAGTATGAAGTCCGCGTTCTTGATATTTTCTACTACCCGTGGGCTGAACTGCCAGCCGTGACAGGCGAGGCATACGCCGTGGACTTTCAGCTCCTGCAAAAGGCGGGAGCCGAGACAAACATCGTGAGGGTCGGGTGCGAACGCAGCATCCGGTCCTTTGATGCCGTGCCGGAACCAGAAATACTGGACGTGTATAACACCGTCTCAGAAATGTTGAAACCGACAACAGGTTCCGCAAAATACGCAGCGCTGTACCAGGTACTGCTCGACCACTACAACGAGGAGCCTGACCCCGAGGATTTCCCGTCAGAGGAGTATATCATCGCGATGCAGCAGCAGAACCGGTCGTCCAGAATCGCCGGGACGGTCACGCTCAAAAATGGAACCGTCATCGAGATTGACGACACGCACATTGCAGAGCAGTCACTCACGATCGCATCAAATGCGATCACAGGCGAATGTCTGCTGCCGGGCGGCGCGGCCGCGGCAGAGATGAAACTGACGCTGCAGGCAGGCACGACGGCCGAGCAGCTATACGGAGCGGAGATCGACCTCACCGTTTATCAGGAGATCGCGCAGGGCGTCGAATACCCAGTGCCGCTGGGCGTTTTCACCGTGGGTTCGGTCGGGGACGACTCCGACAAAGGCATCCCGATCACGGCATATGACGACATGATAAAGCTGGACGAAACGCCGATCAGCAAGCTGCCGATCGCAAAGGGTAGGCAGTACGCGCCGCAGGAAATCATCGAAATGTGTGCACAGGCGGCAGGTGTCAGCTACGATGGAGACGCTGATAGCGGGTATGCAAATACCCGACGGAATAGCAAAATTGTCGTGGCGCTTGGTGTAACGGAAGCCTTCTCGTGGACACGCGTACCGATCACCGACCCGGACAGCATCGAAGATGTGCAGGTAGCACTGGACGCGCTCTACGGCGGCTCGGTGACGTACCGAGGCGACATAGCACACGACAACGACCTGCCCACAGAACCGGCCATGCGCGACGCGTACCGTGTGATGTATGACGGACCGATGTATACCGTTTCAGAGATCGCGACAAGCGTCGAGACCGCGCGCGACCTTCTGGCACAGGTCTGCGGCACGCTGTGTGCGTTTGCCTGCATCGACCGATACCGGAAGCTCCGGATTGTACCGCTCGCAGAAGCAGATGCGGATACCACAAGGGAGATCACTACGCAGATGACAACGCGGCGAAACGTATCACGCTACGCATACCGGCTCTTCCGTCTGACGACGGAGTTTGAAGAAGCAAGCGTGGCGACAGGTGCAAAGCACCTTGTCTCGTGGTCGGATGAAACGCTGTGGCCGGATGGTGTCACAGCCGTGATGAAACAGAATGCAATGCTGAACGTTCTGACATACGATCCGCGCAGCATTCCCGTGTCTCCGCGTCCGAGCCTGATCGCGATCACACATGCACTCGACCCTGTGGTGTTTTATCCATTCGATGCAGACATCCGTGACGACGCGAGCCTCGGGCTTTTCGACTGGGTGAACCTCGGCGGCAAGTATGCGCCGATCACGGCATATCAGTGGAAGTACCACGGGACGCAGCGAATCGAGTGCTGCGGCACGGAAGCGATTCTCGGCTATGCCAGGACACAGGCAGAGAAAGAAGCGATCGCGGCGCAGGGTAGCGCATACGAGAATACCGATAATCTTATGCGCAGCATTTACGCGATCATGATCCAGACGTATCAGGGACTGCAGAGCTTTACATACAGACAGATCGGGCACTTTACCTACGCAGAACTAGGCAGGAGGGATAGCGATGAGTAGCGAAACCGCAAACATCGGGCTGGTGCTGCCGGAGCTTTCTGAGGCATTCGACCTCGAAAGACACTGGAACCACAACAGCAAGATCATTGACGCAGAGATCGGGGTGCTAAAGCAAACGACAGCCGAACATACCCAAGATATCGAAGGGCTAAAGCAGACAACGACGGCGCAGGGACAGCAAATCGCGGGGAAACAAGATGCTTTGACCTTCGACAGCACTCCGACATCAGGCAGCAGCAACCCTGTATCATCTGACGGCATTTACGCCGATCAGCAGCGGCAGGATGCAGAGATCGACGCTGTCGTGGAGTTAGGGGCAAAGAATCGTCTCCGGAACATAAACCCGTCCGGGAGCATGGAAATCCGTACAGTGCAATTCACGGTCAACGGCAAC
>CAMOOV010000027.1 GCA_946621745.1 uncultured Ruminococcus sp. | reverse complement strand
CGTAGTGCGAATAGTGAACGTCACGCACCTCGAAGCCTGCACGGTCTCTGGTCAGACCGCCGGGGCCGAGCGCGGAGAGACGGCGCTTATGCGTCAGCTCTGCGAGCGGGTTGTTCTGATCCATGAACTGCGAGAGCGGGGAGGATCCGAAGAACTCCTTGATCGCAGCGGTGATCGGACGGATATTGACGAGTGTCTGCGGGGTGAGCGTCTCGGCATCCTGTGCCTGTAAGCTCATGCGCTCGCGGATCACGCGCTCCATTCTGGCAAAGCCGATGCGGAACTGATTCTGGAGCAGCTCGCCGACCGAACGGATACGGCGGTTTCCGAGGTGGTCGATATCATCCGTGTGGCCGAGACCGTCACAGAGATTGCAGAAATAGCTGATCGTAGCAAAAATATCGTCGCGGACGATATGCTTCGGAACGAGCTCATCCTTATGCGCGATGACGGCACGCTTCAGTGCCTCTGCATCGCCGTCGGCATCCTCCAGCAGATTCTTCAGAACCTTTGCGGAAACCTTCTCGTTGATGCCGCATTCCGATGCGTTGAAATCCGGAATGATCGCTGCGCAGTAGGGCGTAATGTCGATCATGCCGCTGCCAAGCACCTTGACCTCGCGCTCGACGAATTCGACGACCTGCTCATGCTTTTCGTCCTCATGCGTCTCGCGCACCTCAGCCTCGACATAGGCTTCATAAACGCCGGCCTGCTCGATCGTATCGGCAAGCTCCTTCGTGACCTTCATGCCGGTATCGGCGATCAGCTCGCCGGTCATGAAGCTGAACACCGGACGGGAGAGAACCTGTCCGACCAGACGGGAGCCGATGCCGAGCTTTTTGTTGTACTTATATCTTCCGAACCGGCAGAGATCATAGCGCTTCGGATCGAAGAACAGCATATTGACGAGCTGCTTTGCGCCGTCGATCGTTGCCGGATCGCCCGGACGGAGCTTCTTGTAGACCTCCAGCAGCGCCTCGTTGATGTTCTTCTCGGCATCGTCGGTGATGCCCTCCTCCTTCTGCTCGATGGTCGCCTTCAGGCGGGGATCGTCACCGAACAGCGCGAGGATCTCCTCATTCGTGCCGAGACCGAGGGCACGAATGAACTTCGTGATCGGGATTTTTCTGTTCTTGTCGATCTTGACCGAGACGACATCGTTGGAATCCATTTCATATTCCAGCCATGCGCCGCGGTTCGGGATGACAGTGGTCGTATAGAGGCTTTTGCCGGATTTGTCGCGGGTGAAGCTGTAATAGACACCCGGAGAACGCACGAGCTGTGAAACAATGACACGCTCCGCGCCGTTGATGACGAATGTACCGCTCTCGGTCATGAGGGGCATATCGCCCATATAGATCTCACTCGTTGTGACCTCGTCGGTTTCCTGATTCCAGAGCCGTGCTTTCACGCGCAGGGGCGCTGCATAGGTCGCGTCGCGCTCCTTGCATTCGGCGATGGTGTATTTCGGTGTGTCGTCGATGCGGTAGTCGATGAAGCTGAGCTGAAGATTTCCGTTGAAATCCGTGATCGCAGCCACATCGCGGAAGACCTCGCGCAGTCCCTCGGTCAGAAACCACTGATAGGATGTTTTCTGCACCTCGATGAGATTCGGCATCTGGAGAACCTCCTCGATCTTGCCGAAGCTCTTGCGCGTGTTCTTTCCGACCTGCACGTCCTTGACCGCAACCATCGTCTGGGTTTCGGGGTTCGTTTGCGTGCTCATGGGCAATAACCTCCTGTCTTTTGTATCGCGGCGCACGGATCCTCCGCAGCCGTCCTCCCGAAAAAACTTTTCGCAGGGGACTTGACAAGCCGGAAAATCTATGCTATACTATTACGAGAAGAAAAGCCGCTTGTGCCTAATCAGGCATTTTACTATTCTACACCGCTTTAGGAAATTTGTCAAGCGTTTACGGAAAAATTCGGTAATCCTGCCGCGTTTTGCAAAAGCAGAGCGCGGCTTTTTTATATATTCTTTTGAAAGAACATTTATTCGCATATCTGCGGATTTTCAGGCGGTTCAAATTGTTCAGGAAAGAGCAAGCCCCGCACAGGTCATGCCTGCGCGGGGTGCTGCTGTCTTATTCTGCATTTATTCGATCGCGGTATCGCGGACACTGCGGGAGACCGTCCTGTGTTTGCAGTCCGCAGTTTCGGCAAATTGCCATAGAATATTCCCCGCCTTCCTTTTGATTTATCCCTAATGGTACAATATTGTCAAGAGGGAAATGCTTATGAGACTGAAAGAACTGCGTAAGGCGCGCCATATCACACAGGAAAAGCTCGCAATGGATCTGAATACGAATCAGAATACGATCAGCCGCTACGAGACCGGCGAGCGCGAGGCCGATTATCAGACGCTCATTCTGCTCGCTGACTATTTCAATGTGTCGATCGACTATCTGCTGGAACGCACCGATAACCCCGCATATTACAAATAACCTCTCCCGCACGCAAAGCGCCGTCGGGAGAGGTTTTTTTGTATTCTGTTATCTGCACTGTCCGTCGCCGTTGATGAGATATTTGACGGAGGTCAGCTCATAGAGCCCCATCGGGCCGCGGGCGTGGAGCTTCTGCGTCGAAATGCCGATCTCTGCGCCGAAGCCGAATTCGCCGCCGTCCGTGAAGCGCGTCGAGGCATTGACATAGACCGCCGCCGCATCGACCTCGCGCTGGAAGCGCTCCGCATTTTCGAGCGAGCGCGTCACGATGCATTCGCTGTGATTCGTGCCGTACTGCGCGATGTGCGCAAGTGCGCCGTCGATGCCGTCCACGATCTTCACCGCGAGCTGATAATCAAGATATTCATTCGCCCAGTCGTCCTCACCCGCTTCGAGTACGCAGTCGCCGAGGATTGACTGTGCCGCGCTGTCGCCGTGCAGCGTGACCTTGTGTTCATCTAGCTTTGCCTTCATCTTCGGCAGGAATTCCGCTGCGACATCCTTATGGATCAGCACCGTCTCGACCGCATTGCAGACCGAGGGACGCTGTGTTTTGCCGTTGTCGATGATGTTGACCGCCATTTCAAGGTCGGCCGTCGCATCGACAAAAACATGACAGTTGCCGACGCCCGTCCGGATGACCGGCACCGTCGCATTCTCCGCGACCGCCGCAATCAGTCCGGCACCGCCGCGCGGGATCAGCACATCGAGATACTGCGAGAGCTTCATGAGCTGATTCGAGGATTCGCGGGAGGTGTCCGGCACGAGCTGGATGATATCCGCAGGCAGCCCTGCCGTCTGCACCGCATCGCGCATGATATCCGTCAGGCAGACATTCGAGCTGAACGCCTCCTTGCCGCCGCGCAGGATCACGCAGTTTCCGGCCTTCATGCAGAGCGCCGCCGCATCGACCGTGACATTCGGACGGCTCTCGAAGATGATGCCGATAACGCCGAGCGGCACGCGCGTTTTCTGGATGCGCAGACCGTTCGGGCGGACATATCCCGCCACCACTCTGCCGACGATCTCCTCAAGCTGAATCAGCTTGCGCACGCCGTCTGCAATGCCGGCAATGCGGTCTGCATTCAGCAGCAGTCTGTCCTGCATGGACTTCGACATATTGTTTTTCACCGCATTGTCGAGGTCGGTCTTGTTTGCGGCGATGATCTCATCTGTGCGGGCGATGAGCGCATCCGCGATCGCGGCGAGCGCATCGTTTTTCTGCTTCGGGGATGCAGCAGCGAGAATATTCGCGACTGCCTTTGCATTGGCTCCGAGCTGCTGCACTGTCAGCTGTTCCATAGTAGATTCCTCCTTAACGGTTTCGGTTTATGCTGTTTTTATTCTTCCACATATTCGTCAAATTCCGCAGTGTCCATGCCGTGCGATCTCATGTATTCCACAATCAGCCGGAAGATGCGCGGATCGCCGATCATGCCCGCACTGTCCGCAGCATCGGCCATGATCTCCTCTGTCAGCAACTCCGCCGGAAGCAGCGGCAGCATCCGTTCCGCGAGATCCGCCTCATGCATGACCGTCAGCGCCCAGAGCAGCGCATCCGGCCGCTGACTGACCGCCGACAGCGCTGTCGGATCGCCCTCCGCAGCGAGCGCGGCCTGCATTGTCAGCAGATGACTGTCATCGAGCCGTCCGCTCCCGACCGAAAAGCTCCGCGTACCGAGCGTCACGGTTTTCAGCGCATCGCATTCCCGGAAGCAATGCAGAACCGCGTCGGCGCTTTCCTCGGTTTGCGGCCGGATACGGAATGTGATGCCCGCCGGCAGCCGGATGCTCTGAAGCGACGAACAGCCCGCGAATGTATGGAATGCGTCTATGCTCCTGACACTGTCCGGTATGAAAATCTCACGCAGATTCGTGCATTTCATGAATGCCTTATAGCTGATCTTCTCCACGGTATCCGGAATGCGGACGGTCTCCAGTCCGGCGCAGTACTGAAAGGTAAAAGCGCCGATTTCCGTGATGCCCTCCGGCAGCGTGATCTCCTTCAGTGCGCCGCACTGCGGGAAGACATTCGCAAAGCTGCCGGTCAGCTTTTTCGGGAATGTGACCGATTTCAGCGATGTGCAGCCGTAAAACAGGCCGCCGCTCAGCTCGGTTCCGCTCAGACTCTCCGGCAGACGGATGCTTTCAAGCGATGTGCAGTCAGCGAAAGCGCCGTTTCCGATCTCTCTGATGCCCTCCGGGATCCGGATCTCCCGCAGTGCGCTGCATCCGGAAAAGGCATTATTTTCAATGCGTTCCAGCCCTGCGGGGAGCGTGACGGTAACGAGATTTTTGCAGTTTTCAAATGCGCGGTGTCCGATGACGGTGATATTCGCCGGAACCGCAAATTCAGTCAGATCCTCCCGCCCCGCATACTGCGATTCGAGGATCTCGCGGCTCGCCTTCATTTCGGCGGCGAATCTGTCATGCAGCAGGCCTGTCAGTCTGTCCAGAATCCCCATGCGCACCTCCTATCCGCCGATCCCGGCGCGGTCATCCCTGACCGAAACGCCGTATTTGTTTGCCCATTTGATGAATGTCTCCGCGCCGTTCGCCGCCATCGGGAATGATGCGAGCATTCTGTCACTTGTGAAGAGCTGTATGCGGCTCATGCCCGTGATCCGGATCTCCCAGATTTCCTCACAGGCGTACCATTTTTTGCGGTAATAGAACGATTTCCCCTGCACGCCGAGCTGCGGATGCAGAATGGTCGCAATCAGCAGAATGATGCTCAGCACTGCCCCGAACAGGACGATCCCGACCGGCAACAGGTATTGTGTGAGAGGCGGCATTTCGCCGTTTACATACCAGTCCTTTCCGATCTCCCGGACGGTATATACCAGCGCCGCGCCGGTCAGCACAAAGCAGAGCGGCAGCATCTTGTGTCCGCCGCCGACGATGAACTGCTCCGGTACGGCAGCCTGTTCCGCAAGGCGCTGCCGCAGCGCTGCCTTCCGCCTTTCGCGTTCGGCGGATTGATCCGGTTCCTGCATCGCGGTTCACCTCCTGCTCCTGCGGCGCTTCCGGCGCTGCTTCCGTTCGAGTCTCGCGATCTCCGTATCCAGCCATGCATCGAGCTTTGCAAGCCCCTGCGGGATATGCAGCAGCCGGATCAGCCGCACGCGCACCCATTCGACCGCAATGCTGCCGAGGAAAATGAGCGAGGCAGTCAGAAAGACGCTCACCAGCATATGCTTCACGGAATACTGCGCATACCGCACAAAACGGTTCACCAGAATATTTGCGAATACCAGCGGATGCGTATGCGTCAGATAAACGGCAAAGGTCAGCGGTGCCGTCCGGCCGATCACGCCGCGTGCGGCTTCACTGCGGAAGCGCATTGCCGAAAACGCAAAAAACAGCGCCAGCGATGCGGTCAGCGTCGGCACATCGTCATAATAGAGCCGCATCACGGAATTGCCGTTCAGGAGCATTCCCCAGAGCGATGCCGCCGCAAAAATCAGCAGACAGCAGGGGATCGCTTTCCGCGGCAGGCGGATGAAGCGCCGGATTCCTGCGCCGAGGAAATACAGGATGATCAGCCAGAATGCACAGTATCCGCTGTGCATGATGAACGGATCCCGCTCCGTGAAGGTCTTGCTGACCGTAAACAGCAAAATCATGCCGCCCGCCGTCAGATAAAACTGCATCCGCGTCATCTGCTGCACAGCTGCATTCAGCAGCGGCATAAAGAGGAACAGTCCGCAGTAGGCCGTGTAATACCAGTACTGCGAAAAGCTGACCGGCAGCAGCGAATGCAGAAGATCATCAGCGGTAACAGCATCCGGCCGGAAAATGACAAAGAGCAGCGTGATGCCTGCGGAATAGAAAAACACCTGAAGCCAGAGCATCACAAAGCCGGAGAGCCGGTGCTTCGCTTTCAGTCCGACATAGCCGGAGATTAGCGCAAAGCAGTTGACCGCGACCAGAGCCATATGCTCAAGGCCCCACGCGGCAAAATGCGTCGGGATGCGGTAGGCCGGATTGAGCAGCACGCCGCCCTGACCGAGCAGGTGCAGCACGGCAACAAGCAGCATCGCGAAAATCCGCAGCGCATCAATGCCGTAATTCCGGACGGACTTCTTTTCACTCATTGCGCCGTGAAGCGGGTGCCGACCGGCTCACCGGCGAGCAGCAGATCATAGAGCCGCTCCGGTTTTTCGCCGTTCATGATGACCATGTCGATGCCGGCGGCATTCGCCATTTTTGCGGCATTGATCTTCGTCGCCATGCCGCCGCGCGCATTCGGCGTTCCCGCGCCGCCGGCGACCGCCTCGATCTCCGGCGTGATCTCGCGGACAATCGGGATCAGCTCCGCGTTCGCGTCCTTGTGCGGATCGGCGGAATACAGCCCGTCGATATCGCTCATCAGCACCAGTGCATCGGCATGGACAAGTCCGGCGACGACCGCCGCCAGCGAATCATTTTCGCCGATCTCCAGCTCCAGCTCGTCGATCGCGACGGTATCATTCTCATTGACGATCGGGATGACGCCCAGCTCCAGCAGCCGCTCCATGCAGTTTCCGGCATTCGTGCCGCCGTTGGAATTGAGGCTTGCCTTCGTCAGAAGCACCTGCGCCACATTGACACTGTAATTCGCGAACTGCCGGTCATAGAGATACATCAGCTCGCACTGTCCGACCGCAGCACAGGCCTGCTTGGTCGGGGTATCGGTCGGGCGTTCCCGCAGGCCGAGCTGTCCGACACCGAGTCCGACTGCGCCGGACGATACCAGAATGAGCTGCTTGCCTGCATTGGAGAGATCAGCCAGCACGCGCACGAGATTGTGGAACCGCCGCAGATTCATTCTGCCGGTGCGGTGCGTCAGTGTGGAGGTGCCGACCTTGACAACGATGCGTCTGCTCTCGGAGAGCGGACGCAGAGATGTATTTTCTGTATCCAAGAGATCCATACTTCCTTTCGGTCAGTGCTGCTCAGAACAGCACTTCATCTTCGGGGGCAGTGCCCGCATCCTTCATCATTCCGTCGCGGAAATCGGGATTGACAATGTGCTGCGGATTGCCGCTGAGCCAGCCGCGCAGATTGTCCTCCGTGATATCGAGCAGACGCTTCCGCGTATCGAGCGGCGTCCAGCCGATATGCGGCGTGATCACGCAGTTCTTCGCATTTTTCAGCGGGGTATCCGGCGACATCGGCTCCTTTTCCAGCACATCGAGATAAGCCGCCGCGATCATATCATGATTCAGCGCATCTGCGAGATCCTGCTCCACGACCGTTCCGCCGCGGGAGGTATTGATGAGCACAGCCGTCTCCTTCATGAGCGCCAGAGATTTTTTGCAGATCAGTCCCTTTGTCTGCTCGGTGAGCGGGCAGTGCAGCGTCAGCACATCGGCGCTGCGGAAGACCTCCTCTGCCGTCACGACCGGATAGGGGCAGTCCTGCGGCAGCGTCCGCGTCGCGATCAGCACGCGCATCCCGAAGGCATCCGCGATCTTCGCGACATTTTTTCCGATATTGCCGTAGCCGATGATGCCGAGCGTTTTGCCGCGCAGCTCGCCGGTCGGATAGGGGAAATAGGAAAAGGTCGGCGCCGATTCCCAGAGACCGAGCCGCACATCCATCGAATAGAGCGCGACGCGCTGGAAATGGTCAAAGATATATGCAAAGACAAGCTGCGTGACCGCATCGGTCGAGTAGCTTCCGGCATTGCAGACCGGAATGCCGCGCTCCGATGCTGCTTCGAGATCGACATTGTTGAAGCCGGTCGCGAGAATGCCGATGTATTTGATATCCGGGCAGGCCTCCAGCACCTCCCGCGTCAGCAGCACCTTATTGCAGATGACCGCATCCGCATCGCCGATGTGCGAGACAGTGTCCTCCGGCTTGGTTGCGGGATAGACATCCACATTTTCCGCGAGATGCGCAAAGCGCTTCGGGGAAAGCTCGTTCTGATTGTATGCCATCGTTGCCCAGTCAAGGATTGCGATTCTTTTTGCGCGCATGGATCATTCCTCCGTATTCTGTTCAGATGCTTCTGCGGCCTGCTCCGGGAGCTCCGGTGCATCCGCCATGACAGCGGGCTCTGCCTTTTTCGCGGCCTCCTCTGCTGCGGCCTTTTCCGCCTCCGCCTTTGCAATCTTCCGCGACTGCACGATATTGAGCACCAGTGCGAGCAGCAGCAGAGCGCCTTCCATGATGCCGATACCGTAGAAGTATGTCTCGTTTTCCGGCGCAATGTAGATCAGCAGGGAAAGCGGGATCGCCGCCGCAAGCACGAGCTGATACCAGCGCTTTGTTCTGGCGAATTGCAGCAGGAAAAAGACCGCCGCAATGATGCAGAAGCCAAGGTGCTTTTCAAAGCTGATCGGGAAGACATTGATCTCCAGATGTTCCATATATGTTCAGATCTCCTTTGGATTAAAATAGGTTAATTCATATTTTCCGCATCGTAGAAGACGCGGTATTTCTTCTGATTATGCGTGTAGGCACTGATGACCAGCCCGATGCAGAGATACATCGAGAGCATCGCCGTTCCGCCGGCGCTGAAAAACGGCAGCGGGATGCCGATGACCGGCATGACCTTCATTACCATGCCGAGATTCATCACATCATGCGTAAACATGATCGCGAAAACGCCCATGCACAGCACCTTGCCCATCTGATCCTTTGCGGCGCGGCTGTCGCGGAAAATGCGCAGGCAGATGCAGGCGAGGATCACGATGACCGTCACCATGCCGACGAAGCCGAAGGCCTGTCCGATGAACGAGAAGATGAAGTCATTGTGCATTTCGGGAACGGTGACATAATCGCTGCTGCTGAGCCCCTTGCCGAAGAGCTTTCCGGCGTGGACGGCTTTCAGGCCGAGATTCTGCTGATATTCCAGACCGAGCGGATCGCCGCCGGGATTCAGCAGAACGCGGATGCGGTTGCGGTGGACATCGCCGAAGACATATGTCCAGAGCGCCCAGAATGCCAGCGGCATCAGTGCGGCGCCGCCGAGCAGATACCAGAACGAAAGTCCTGCCGTAAAGAGCATGAACACGGTCATCGAAGCGAAGATGATCGCGGTGCCGTAGTCGCCCTGCAGGGCAACGATGCCGGCGGGGACTGCCGCGTGCAGCAGCAGCAGGAACAGATGTGCCGGCTGATTGAGCTTATCACGCACCTTTGAAATGTGGAACGCGTAGGTCAGCAGAAAGACGAGCTTTAAGATCTCCGAGGGCTGCACCTGCACGAATCCGAAGTCGATCCATGCGCGGTCGTCCGCGCCCTCGCGCCCGTAGCCGAGACTGGTAAAGGTCAGCGCACAGAGCGCCAGTGCCGGCGGCACATACAAAAACCAGAATTTCGCGAGCTTGTGGTAGTCGATCGCCGCGACCGTGATGCAGCCGGCAATGCCGAGCGCCATCGAGATCAGCTGCACGATCCAGTCATTGGAATCGACCTCCGCGGTGATGTTCTGTGTCCAGAGGGCACGGAGCATCACGACGCTTGCGCCTGCGCAGATCGTCACAAGTATCAGCAGCAGCCAGTCCATGCGGTGCAGGAAGCCGCTGCGTGAGATATCAGAGGATACATTGCGTTTCAATTTGTTTCTCCTGTTTTTTTTATCGTGATCCGGTTACCGCCTAATACAAACCGGTATTTATGGGGCAGCTTTTGATGATTAAATAGAGGTATCCGCTTCGCGGATGCTATTTTGAATGGGTGCCTCTATCGCAGGCACCCAAGCCCGCGAGCTCTTGAACGCTGGGGGAGTTTCGCTCTCTGCGGAGAGCGACGAGGGCTCTGCCCTCGACCCGCGAGCTTTTTGAAAAAAGCTCGACCAAAAACTTTGGACGGCGCTCCGGTTAATGAACCAAGTCACTGCTCAAAAGCCGCGAACAGCGGCGTGTGTTTGTGAAATTCAGCCTGTGAGCGCGACCGTGTCTTTAGCATAACGGCTGTCGGCCCTGCCGACAAATCCCGGTTTGTGTCAGCGGGTGCTGATCTGCCAGTATTTTCTGTCGAGCGTGCGGTACTGCACAGCCTCCGCGATATGCTGCGCCCCGATCACCTCGGACTGCTGCATATCCGCCGCTGTTCTTGCGACCTTCAGCAGCCGGTCATAGGCTCTTGCGGAAAGCCCCATCTTCTCAAAAACCGCCTTGAGCCGCGCCTTTGCCTGATCGGTCATCGGGCAGAATTCAGCGAGCTTATCCGGCGTGATCCGCGCATTGCAGGTGATCGCCGTTCCTTTGAAGCGCTCCGTCTGGATCGCTCTTGCAGCGGCGACACGCTTTCGGATCTCCGCGCTGGATTCCTCCGGCTTCTTCGAGGAGAGATCGTCGAATGTGACCGGCGCTGCTTCAATATGCAGATCAAAGCGGTCGAGCAGCGGGCCGGAGATCCGGCTGAGATACTGCGCCGCCGCACGCTGTCCGCAGGTACACGGCCTTGTCGGATGTCCGAGATATCCGCAGGGACAGGGATTCATCGCAGCGATCAGCATGATCGCGCAGGGATATTTGATCGTACCCGCCGCACGGGAGATCGTCACCTCTCTGTCCTCCAGCGGCTGCCGGAGAATTTCCAGCGCTCTGCGGTCAAATTCGGCAAGCTCATCGAGAAAAAGCAGGCCGTTGTGCGCGAGCGAGATCTCGCCGGGATGCGGCACGGAGCCGCCGCCGGCCAGTCCGGCGGGCGAGATCGTGTGATGCGGCGACCGGAACGGTCTGACCGTCACGAGCGGATGCTCTGCATTGAGCAGCCCCGCAACGGAATGGATCATCGTTGTCTCTATGGATTCCGCGAAGGTCAGCGGCGGCAGAATGCCGGGCATCCGCTTCGCGAGCATACTCTTTCCGCTGCCGGGCGGCCCGATTAGCAGCGCATTGTGTCCGCCGGCGGCTGCCAGCTCCAGTGCGCGCTTTGCGGCGGTCTGCCCGTGGACATCGGCAAAATCCGCGATTGTTTCCGCGGGTGCCTCCTCCAGCCCGATATGCGGCATCGGTTCCAGCGGTTCATCGCCCTCCAGATGCGCCAGCAGCGATTTCGCATCGGCAACGCCGTAGACGGTCACGCCCTCCACGACGGCCGCTTCCTTTGCATTTGCGAGCGGCACATAGACCGTTTTGATGCCCTGCTGCTTTGCTGTGATCGTCATCGGCAGAACACCGTTGACCGGCCGGATATCGCCGTTCAGCGAGACCTCGCCGATCATTGCCGCATCCTCCGGAACGGTCACTCTGCCGAGCGCCGCGAGGATCGCGATAAAGATCGCAAGATCGTGCATACTGCCGTTTTTGCGCCGGTCGGCGGGCGCGAGATTGACAATACAGTTCGAGGTCGGGAATACGATCCCGCAGGTATAGAGCGCGGACTTGATGCGTTCGCGGCTCTCCTGCACGGCAGTATCGGCAAGCCCGACGATCTCAAAGCGCGGCAAGCCCTTGCTGAGCTGGATCTCCACATCCACGGGGAATGCATTCAGTCCGAAAAGCCCCATACTGCTGATTTTCGCAAACAATTCCGTCAGCTCCTTGTCTCCGGATGTGCCGCCCTGCGGGATCCGGCTGATTCTGCATATTGTCCGGTCAGCTCTCCGGATGATGCTCCTCACGGGCACGGCGCATCGCCGCAAGCCGTTCGCGAACCTCCTCCGGCGTCGGCAGCATATCGGGATTGCCCTGCGTCGTCGCGTGGGAGGGGATCGCGGTCATATCCGCGAGCATGACAGCCGGATCGGGCTGCGGCTGTGCAGGCGTTTGTACTGCATCGGCGGCAGCGGCAAGTGATTCCAGAGAAATATCCGGCACGGAAACCGGCTCCGGCGGCAGGACAGGCGCCTGCTTTGTGCCGAACGGCTTTGTCATATCCGAAAAATCGAGCGGGCCGGAAACGCTGACCGACTGCGAAAGCCGGATCGACGGTGTCGGGCCGAGCGCCTTCGGTGCGCCGTCCTCTGCGCGCTCCTGCGGGACATAGGCCGGTGCAAACGGCACTTCACTGCCCGCTGTGATGCGCTCCAGATCTGTCGGCGGGAAGGGCTGCGCAGGTGTGCCGAGCAGATCCATATGCGAGGAAGATGCCGCACGCCGTGCCAGCACATCCGCCGATTCCTCATATTCCGCGGGGAATGCGGCCTTCGGATCGAAATGCGGATAACCGATCTGCTCCTGAAGATCCTTGTCCTCACTGAGCAGGAACAGCGCGTAGATATTCAGCGCGATGCCGGGAATGATAAACAGTACATTGCCGATACGGAAGCCCTGCTCCGGCCGCAGAAAGATCAGTGCTAGCGCGATCAGAAAGAGCAGCAGCATGATCGTACATGGCATCCTTTTTTTCATATATGCCAGTCCCGAAAGAATGATCGTTAATATGCCGAGCAGAATCTGGAATACGCCTGACGACATTGCGAGATAAAAGATGCCCGCGCCGCCGGCCCCGCCGTCGCGCACTGACATCGCACCTGCGAAAAACGCGGTGCCGAAGATCAGTGCGCCGAGCGCGACCGAACACCCCAGATATTTTCGCAGGCCGGCATTGACCTTGCCCATGCGCAGACGGTTCTGCGCGAACTGTTCCTCCATTTGCGGTGTGATCCGCATATTGCATCCTCCTCCCGGCAGTCCGCAGAGCCTGCTTCGGCATATCCCGCGAAACAGGCTCCGTTCTTTCGCATCTTACTTCTTTTTTCTCCTGCGGTTCTGCGGATTCCCGCTGCCGTGCTGCTCCGGTTTTCCGGACTTTGCAGCAGGCTTCTCCTCCGGCTTCACTTTTTCGGCTTTTGCAGGCACGGCATCCGATGCCGTTTCCGTATCCGCAGCGGGCTTCGGCTTTGCCGCCATTGCCTTCGCCTTTTCTTCTGCCTCCGCGAGAATGGCACGCGCCCTTGCCTCGGCATCCGCGAGGATCTTTGCGGCAGCGTCCTCGGCAGCCTCTGTCAGACCGGGAGCCGGTGCCGCGGGAACAGACTCGGCCTGCACAGCAGCAGAAGCCGGCAGCTTTTCAAATTCCGCGATATCCTTCAGGGAAACGCCGTCCTTTTCGCGCTTCCGCGCAGCAGCATCCGCATCCAGCGCAGCGATCGCAGTACGCGTCTCCTTTGCGCCCTTCACCTCGGAGAGCTGCTTTTGCAGGATCTGTGCCAGCTCTGCACCGGCATCATTTTTTTCAGGCTCCGCATCACCTCTGACCGATGAGCCGTTCTTGAAATACCCCGGCTTTTTCTTCTTTTTGCGGAGCGAATAATCTGTCGTAAACAGCGTGGATTTCGTGCGGTGCTCACCCTGATGCGCAAGCAGTGTCTGGATCACAATATCCGATTTGGAGATATCGAATTTCTCCTGGAAATCCGGATAGCCCTCCATTTCGGAGAGACTTTGCTCACGGCTCATCGCTTTGATCGAGAAGAAATAGAATACCGCTCCGATGATACCGATGACCGCAGTCAGATAGTCCAGTCTGGAGATGCCGATGACTGTCACAATGACATACCACACTTCCAGAATCAGATTTAGTGTATGATAATTCGCCCACGCAAGATACCCCAGCACAATGATGACCATTGAGATCAGGATGACGAAGATGCCGCCCGCCAGCACTGCGCCGGCAGCACGCACATCGTTCAGGCCGAGCGGCGTGGAGAGCATATCAAAGCCGCCGATGTACTTCCGGAAGACCGAAAGAAAGCAGACGATGATGCAGATTACAAGATTACAGAAAAATGTGCGCCGGTGCGTCCGTTCGATGTCGTGCATCTGCATCCGGCAGTATTCGTAGTGTGATTCGTCCTTCTCGAAATGCACGAGCTTGACAGCTTCATCCGCGAAGGGATTGTTATTCTGTGTTGCCATAATGAACGCATCCTTTCTGAAATTATAATTCATCCATTGTGCCGGAATGCATACCGGCAGGTTTCACAGCAGGCGCAGCGGCCTGCGAACGGTCTTTGTAGGCTTTCAGCTCGGCGGGGAGCGCCTGTACCGTTTGTTCATCGAGCAGATCATGCATTTCGCCGGGTTGTCCGTCCGGAACGGTGCGCACATTGCTTTCGACAGCCCGCCTCGTGATGCTTTGCACGATCGCCTTTTCATGCGCGGCTCTGTCCTCATGCTCGATGATAAAATGCGGATAGCCCTCCTCATTTTGCAGCGGGAGCAGGATCAGATGCGCGATCAGTGCCGCGCCGAGCGGGAGCGGCAGCAGGAGTCCCCAGTAGGAAATATATCCCGCACCGGTCAGGCCGAGCGTCACGATCAGAACGCCGAGCGTAAATATCCATTTTCTTTTGTGTATTACATAGACGGCGGCCGCCGCATCCGCGATTGTCAGCAGCAGCGCAAGCAGTGCATCCCAGCCGCGGGAAAGCGTCACCGTTCCGAGAAAATTGACAAGCAGCTGCGGAAAGAGCTCGCCTGCGGCCAGCACCAGTGCTGTGAACATCGCGATATTGAGAATGAATTCTGCAAACCGCACCTGCCGGCGGTATTTTTCATAGCGTGCAAGGCGGGCTTCCTCCGTTTGTCCGTCAGCCATATCAAAGCTCCTCCATGTCTTCCAGTTTGGTCATGGTGCCGTCATGGGCTTCTGCGGCGCGGACGACCGGATCGGCATCGCGGCTGCGGTCATGGTAGCTGTGAAGCTGTGCATGGACGGCATCGGTCGTCTGATCAAGCAGATCATCCATATCTCTGTCCGTATTAAGATGCTCCTGCGCTGCCCGCACACCCGCCTCAACTGCGCGGTGCTCGATAATGCTGACCTGTGCCTTCCGGCGATCCTCATATTCCGAGAGCGGGATCTTGAAATACGGATAGCCCTCCTCTTTTTTCAGCTTCTCCCATTTCACGCAGATTGCCAGCGCCGCACCGAGCGCGGCCAGCGGCAGCAGGCTGAGCCCGTGCAGCTCCCCGAAAAAGGCAAATGTCACAAAGAGCATCCCCAGAACAGAGAGGCCTGTCGGAATCCAGTGCCGGAAAAGCAGTCCGATGCAGCCCAGCACGCCGCTCAGGATCATCATGATCTGCCCGTCTGAGGAGACCTCTTTTTCTATCATGAATACGGCAAACCATGCGATGATCAGAAGCCCTGCCGTAATGCGCGGCAGCCATTTGAAGCTGCGCTCGCACAGCTCTGACTGCAAACGCAGTCTCTCATAGCGCTTTTCACGCGCTTCATCTGTATACAGACTCGCCATTGCAGCGCCCCCTCTCACCTGCGAATATAGATACTCCATATTATTATATCACATAATTTCTGAATTTGCAATGGGAAATGCGAAAATATTCGCGTGGCCGCGGGAGAAGCGGCGATTTTTGCATATGCGCACAAAAAAGCGCACAGAGAACAGACGCTCTCTGTGCGTTTGAATCCATTGATTGCCCTTGTTAATACAAACCGGAGTTTGTCGGCAGGGCCGACAGCCGTTATGCTAAAGGCACGGTCGCGCTCACAGGCTGTATTTCACAAACACACGCCGCTGTTCGCGGCTTTTGAGCAGTGACTTGGTTCATTAACCGGAGCGCCGTCCAAAGTTTTTGGTCGAGCTTTTTTCAAAAAGCTCGCGGGTCGAGGGCAGAGCCCTCGTCGCTCTCCGCAGAGAGCGAAACTCCCCCAGCGTTCTATAAGGGGAAGATTGGGGCTTGGGGAAAGTACCCCGTAGGGCTGCTTTCCCCATTCTGAATAGCATCCGCGAAGCGGATACCTTATTCATCATAAGCTGCCCCATAAACTCCGGTTTGTATCAGCAGTACAGGCTCACTGCGGAAGAACGTGCGCGAGATATCCGCAGTTCAGGACGCCCTGACAATAGTTGATCTTGTTGCGGACGATCGCCTTGATCCGTTCAATATAGGTATCGGAAACGGCGTCATGCTCGGTATTCGGATAGAAGGTCTGCGTTTCTGCGAGGAAATAGCCGCGGTCGGTCTTCCAGTTATAGTCGCGGTCGAAGTAGATCGCTTCGGCATCGGACAGCACATCCCGTCCGGGCATCAGCCGCGAATCGTAATCCAGCCCGAACAGATTCGAGAGCGTCGGCAGCAGATCCAGCGATGACGCAGGCGCATCGACAACGATCGGCTCTGCATCCTCCAGACAGCCGCTCCAGATGATCGCGGCATTGTGGTCTCTGTGAACCGGATCCACAACATTGTAGCCGTAAAGCTCCGAGAGATACGGCATATTGCCGTAGGCCGCGTTGTCGTCAAGGCCGTAGGGGAAGTGGTCGGCGGTCATGCAGATGACCGTATCATCCGCAATGCCCTTTTTCTCCAGCGCCGCGACCAGATCGGTCAGCGCCGCTTCGAGATCGAGATTGCAGGCGATATATGCCTTGACCGGCTCCGAATACGGCAGATCCTCCACCTTGTCCCAGTGCTTTGCGGACATCGCATTGAAGCGGTCATAGCCGTTGTGTCCGCTGACCGTCATGTAATACACATTGAAATGCGGCTGGTCGATATATTCGGGGATCGTGCCCTTTATCATGTCCTGATCGCTCTGCGGCCATTCATAGGTCACATACTGCTCCATGCCGTTGCCGTAGCCCATGAAGCCCTCGGAGAAGCCGAGCTGATTGTGGGTGATATGCCGCGAATAGAATGTGAAGTCATTATTATGGTATGCCTTGCCCCAGTAATGCTGCCGGTTGAGCTGTGAGGCGAGCGTCAGTCCGGTATTGCCGCCGCCGGCAAAGGACGGGAACGATGCGCCGCCGAACATCGGATGCAGTCCGAAGATATTCTGGAATTCGCCGCCGGTCGTTCCGGCGCAGGCGGGCTGATAGAAGTCCTTGAACTGAATGCCCTTTGTCGAAAGGCGGTAGAGCGTCGGCGTCAGATCCTCACTGATGACCTCCTTCGTGAATGCCTCCGCCGTGAGAAAGATGAGATTCTTGCCCTTGAACATTCCGGTATACTGATTGCCGGACGCGGGCTTCAGCGTCGTGATATATTCCGAGAGCGAGGCGTATTGTCCGTAATCCTCCTGCGCGAGCCGCTCAAAGTCGATATTGAGCGTATGCACCGGATAGGAAACGGTCGTCGCGGCCGTGACGGTGTTTTCCGGATTGCCGTCTGCCGGAGCCGTCGTAACGGCAGGCTCCTCCTCCGGTTCAAATTCGGCATTCTCAAAGGAAAGCGTATCCTTCCGGCCGTGCGTGATATCGAGCCGGATACCGGTCAGCAGGCCGAAATTGCGGATCGCGGAGGGAAAGCTGTATTCCTTAGAGTAGACCGCCGCATAGCTTTTCAGGCCGTGGGAAAGCCCGATGCCGCCGCCGATGCAGATGAGCGCCGCAAGCAGGAGCCCGCATCGCGCAGGCCAGTCCGCATCCTTCGAGCCGCAGTGCTTTTTGAGGATCAGATACAGCACCGGCGGGATCGCCAGCAGCACGAGCATCAGAATGCCGCTGAACGAAAGGATCAGATTCATGATCTCTCCGATAAAGCCGGTCGCCGCACCGCCCGCGCCGTTGATGATCGTCTTGATATCGTAGAAGATATTGTATTCCTGAAAGATGAAGAATTCCACGCCGAACGGGATCATGCCGAGAAACAGCAGGATGCTCCGGAGGATACGGGCAATCTTTTCCCTGAACAGCGAAGTCAGCAGGACGGGCACCATTGCATACCCGACAGAGAACAGCGCGATGATGCACAGATTCCATGAAAAGCCGGAGCGGATCGTCGCAAACTTGAACACGATCTCCCACCAGAGAAATGCCGCCGCGAAGAACAGTGTCTCAAAGCGCAGCATTCCGCCGATGACCTTCCGCAGGAACGAGGGCGGCGGTGTTTCCGGCGCCTTTTCGTGCTGATAAACGACCTTTTGTTTTTTACGAAACATTTTTCACACCAATTTCAGTTTGATTGAACGGCGCGCCGGTTGTCGGGCGCTGCCGAAAGCGGTCGGATATTGTCATGCTGTTTATTATAACATATAATGCATAATTTTGCAAGCCGGCGGCTGTCAGCGGGAGTGGATGAATCGGGGAGTTAAAGATATGGGTTTGTATTTGTGTTTTTGCATTCAGCGGTGCAAAAGA
>CAMOOV010000026.1 GCA_946621745.1 uncultured Ruminococcus sp. | reverse complement strand
AGGAAAAAGGGGGTGCGGGGGAGAAAACCTAAGGGGAAAGGGGGACTGTGAGCGACAAGCGAACTGTCCCTCTTTCCCCTTTGGTGTTCATCCCCCGATCCGTGGAACTGCTCAAACGGAAAACATACCAATGAAAGCGGACTGGAAACCCAAACGCCCCTACCGCAGTTTACCGGGTTTACTCAGTTTACTGGGTTTACCGGGTTTACTCGGTTTACCCGGTTTACTGCGAAACTATCACAGAAAAAAGCGAGTTATTCGCGCTCTGCGCTCATAAACTCGCCCTCTCATTTTTGAATTGTCGTTCGCAGCGATAAAAAACAGCTCCTGCGTATCAAAGCAAATCCCTCACCCCGCCGCCGTCTGTTCCGTATTCGCAATCTCCCCGCTGCTCGTATAGCAGAATTCCTGCACCACAGTAAACGCCCCGCCGGATGCATCCTCCGGCGGCTCCCCTGCCCTGCCGCAGACCGCAACCGCAGATATATTATCCCGCTCGCCGCGCTGCATATTCAGCTCGATCATCCCGCGAATCTGCACCTGCATCTGCTCGCATCCGGTCATCTTCTCCGGCGCAAGATATTCCATGATGTCTGCCGCGCCGATCTTATGCCGGAAGCCGTCACAGCAAAGCAGAAAGACCGTATTCTCCTCCGCCCGGCCGAGATAGAAATCCGGATGCATAACCGCCGCCGCGCCGATGCATTCCGAGAGAATATGCCCTCTCGGATCGGCCGCCGCCTGCTCCGGTGTCAGCAGTCCGGCATCAAGCTCCTGCTGCACAATCGTCTGATCGCGTGTGATCTGCCGGACTTCCCTGCCGATCTCATAAACGCGGCAGTCGCCGATATTCATAATCAGATATTGCTCCGGTGTCAGCAGCAGCATAGCCGCCGTCGTGCCGAGCCGGATTCCGTGCTTCTCGCCGTAGCGCAGAATATTCCGGTTGCAAAGCTCTGCCAGACCGAGCCATTCATCAAAGATCAGCTCCGGGTTCAGCCCCGATTCGCAGAAGGCCGGGAGCCGGCGCATGATCCAGCGCTGAAACGCATCCACGACCGTCGCGCTCGCGACCTCGCCGCAGGAATAGCCGCCCATGCCGTCGCACATGATAACGGCAGCGATCTCCTGCCCGCGGCAGCTGATGACCTTCGCGCCGAAGCTGTCCTGATTACTGCCGCCGCGCAGGCCGGCATCCGTGCCGCCTGCCGCAATATATCGGATCATCGGCAAGCCCTCACTGTTCAATATGATATTCAAATGCTTCATCGGCGAAAACAAGTATATCGCCGTCCTTCAGCGTTACCCGGACATCCGGCTCGGCCGGCTTATAATTCACATAGGTATGATTTGCGGAATGATCGTCGATGACGACAAATTCACCGTCCACGCGCAGCAGCACGGCATGATGATGTCCGACATGGGCATTGTGCCGCAGATCAATATCGACATCCGGTCGGTTTCTGCCGACTCTGTGCATCGGCTTATCCAGTTCGATGCGCGCACCGTCCCTGCGGCTGATGAGCCATGCTTTCCGGATGCCGGTTGTTTCCGGATCCGGATTCTGATTCTGGAACATGAGCTTTGTCGGCCTGTCATCCTCAATGATGAGCTGCGTTTTGACATCGTCCTCATCCCCGAACGATACAGCAGGCGTCAGCGGCTTCGCGGGCGGTGTCTGCGGCAGACCTTCCTGCTTGATGCCGGACATACCGCCGCCGAATACATTCAGCTTATCTCCGGTTTCGCCGTCCTGCTTCGGAGCATCCTGCTTCGGGGTATACAGATCATTCTGCGCACGCTTTTCGCGCTCGACCTGACCGGCAATTCCGCCGATCTCCGCGCCGGGGAACGCATCCTTCGGCTTCCCGACGCCCTGCACATCCGGGAACGGCATCTGCTGCGGCATCTTCTGCTGTACACCCTGCGCATCCGGGAACGGCATCTGCTGCGGCATCTTCTGCTGCACGCCCTGCACATCCGGGAACGGCATCTGCTGCGGCATCTTCTGCTGCACACCCTGCACACCGGGGAACGGCTGCTGTGTATTCTGCGTATTCTGCGCCGAATTTGCCGGCACATAGATCGTGTGATTCAGCTCCTCATTGACCGGCGGCTGCGGCATACCAAACGGCGGCTGCTGCATCTGCGGCGCTGTCGTGTTCAGCTTGCCCTGATTCTGAACCTGCTCTCCGATTCCTCCGAACGGCGGATTCTCGGCGTCCTTCTTTCCGAACAGCTTTTTCAGCGATCTTAAGAAACCGCCGCCGGATTCGCCGCTGTCCTTCTCGTTCTGCTGCAGCAATCCGCCGAGCCCCTGACCGACCTGCGGCAGCTGCTGACTGCCGATCGGCGGCTGCTGCGCTGTCGGCGGCCCGTATACGGTATTCGGATTATTCTGATCCGCCCGCCATGTCCTCGGATTCGGGTTGACTGTCATGGACTGATCGCCGACCTGATCGACTGCCATGCCGCCGCCCTGCTGCTGACCGGGAACCGGATTCTGCATATTCTTATTGTCATCCTTTTCCGACGGCGGCAGAAGCACCTTACGGAGATTATCCAGCGAGAATCCCGTCTTGCTTCGCAGAACAGTCAGCACATAATTGTAGTAGCTGACCTCACCGTCATGCAGCTCGACATTCAGGAACGCGATATTGCAGATCAGCTTGAAAAAGTCATGCAGATCAATGCCGGAGCCTGCGCCGTCCGCAAAGGGCAGGCAGAGGAAATTCACCTGATCGGCGACGATATTGATATACACATATTCCGGATCGAGAATCACCTGCTCGACGCTGATCATATAATCGTCAAAGCTCTCAATGCTGCGGATGATTGCGAGGATGAACTGCCGGAAGGATTCCTGTGTCTGATTGCGGCGCAGGAATTCGCTCAGCGGCATCATGCCGGTGACATCGAACAGAATGTTCTTCTTCTCGCCGTTCTCCTCATCGAAGCTGATCTTGGAAAGGCCGATACTCCGCTTCTGATTGCTGTTTATCATATTCACGCTGACTTTGTCGATCGGATGCGGATTCGCTGCCAGATCATAGACAATATACAGATTGCCGTTTCTTTGGATGCTGGAAAGCTCAATCATGATTCTTCTCCTTTTTCATACAGCGTCACGCGGATCATCACCGGCGTGTTTTTCGGTTCCTCTTTTGCCTCGCCGCCGTCCTCGCTGTCCTCAACCGGCTGCGGTTCGATTTCTGCATAGGCATAGCCCTCGCTGCTGAAGGATTCCATTGCGAGGAATTCCGGCTGAATAAGCATTTTTCTGTCAAGGCCGATGCAGCCCCATTTGCCGTCCTGCTGCACAGGTGCATAGCCGCAGCTGAAGGACTTTGCATCCGCATATTCCGGCTCGATCACCGTCTCACCCTTGAGATTGATGAAGCCCCATTTGCCGTCCTTCTTGACGGCGGCGGGCTGCTTCGATGCGAACTGCCGCACATCCTCAAAGCCCTCCGCGAGCTTTTCGCCGCCCGCGGAATAGAGCGCCCACGAATCGCCGGACTTCGCAAAGAAGACCTTATAGGGCGCGCAGAAGCCGTATGCATCGACAAGGATCTCATCAAAATCAAAGCCGTTCACCGCAGAAAAATCGGTCTTGATGACGCCCCATTTGCCGTCCTTTTTGACCGGCGCAATGCCGTTTTCAAAGTTGCCGGCATACTCATATTCAAAGTGATATTCCCGCATCTTTTTGTCGATATAGCCGTATGTATCGCCGTATTTGACCGGCGCATATTTATCGGAGAATACGCCGAGCCAGTCCGCCTTGGAATCGGTGACGACGCGCCGTCCGCCGGAGCCTGCGATGAAGAAATATTCATCATCCTGCTTGATCGCGATGAGATCATTGCCTGCAAGATTGATGTCATCATAGAGACAGTCTGCAATGCTTCTGTCATTGCCGGAGATCAGACCGAATTTTCCGTCCAGACTGACCTTGGCGCGGTCGGGATCTGTGCCGCCGATCTGATGGAAGCCGCAAAATGTATCATATTCAAAGACGGATGTATCATAGCTGCTCAGCATCTCCATGCGCGCATCCTCAATCTTTTGCAGTATCTCCGTATCGACGCCCTCCAGCGGCTCGCCCTTTTCATTCTCCAGCTTTGATTTCGCCTTCTGGATCATCTTGTATGCGGCCTTTTTCTTGTTGACTGTGAGCAGGGCATCCACAGCAAGCCAGTACGGTTCCGCCTGCTTTGAATCGCATTTGATTGCATCCTCACAGGCCGAAACATAATCGTCCGTATCATACAGCTCCTCCGCCTCGCTCATTTTGTCATAGAGTGAGACAATATGCATCGCCATTTCATAATTGCCCGGCTTCTGCCGCAGGGCGGACTGATACTGCTTAATCGCGCCGTTGTCGCCGCCGTAGATTGCCTTTTCCTCCATGCGCTCAGCTTCCTTGACGGTCTTGTCATATTGCAGCGCGGACGCATTGCGGGCCGCAAAAACATTTTTCCATGAAATGACCAGCAGCAGACACATACCAATCAGGATGAGAACCGGCATCAATTTTTTCATACGCTTCACTCCAAATTACTCAGAAAAATATAATAGGCTGTCAGACCGATGAGAATAAACGGCGCCATCGGCAGCGTGGATTTCATTTTTGCTTTATGCGTCACAAGCAGGAAAATGCTGACAACTGCCGAAAGCAGCATCGAATAGATCATGATGCGCAGCAGGCCGATCAGCCCGAAATACAGGCCGATCGCCGCAAAGAGCTTCATGTCTCCGCCGCCGATCCCGCCCTTTGAGATCAGGCCGCAGATCAGGAAGAAGACAAAGCCGAAGGCCATACCGATCAGGCCGAAAATCAGCGTTTCGGCAATGCTTTTTTTCTCTGCGAGGATCTCCCAGAGAATGCCGAGGCAGCGCACGCCCAGCACCGTCAGCACGACGGCATTCGGGATCTTTTTCACGCGGAAATCCGTGATGGCCGCGCACCAGACGCCGTACCACAGCAGCAGATTCTGCACCGCTGCACTTGCCGGAACCGCACGCTTTCCCCAGAGAATCAGCAGCGTGACCGTGATGCCCGCACACAGCACCGCCGAGCAGCAGAGCAGCAGTTTGTTCCGTTTGAATGCATCGGCCGGCGGCAGCAGTTTTTCGTCGATATAGGATTGCTGATACCACACGGCCGCACAGCCGCCGAGCAGCGCCGCAAGCATCATGATAATATAGACTGAAATATGCATATTCTGTACTCCGTCCGATCAGCCGCCGCTGTTTCCGCTGCTGCCGCTGCCGGAGCTGCCGCCGGAATTGCTGCTGCCGGAATTGCCGCTGCCTTCCGCCTTCTGAATCGGATTATTTTTATAGGTTTCCGAGATCTGATTCAGATTCCGAAGCAGCTGCGACTGTTCCGGATTGATCCATGCAGCCGTTACGGCGACCTGCTGGAAATACATATCATTCGGGATAAAGCCGAAGCTCATCTTCTTTCCGCTCATCTTATAGGTCAGCACAAGGCGGATCGTCCGGCCGTCCGCGAGCAGATCGGAGCCTGCAAAGGTCACGCTGTCCGGATCTATGCCGACGCTCTCATAGAATTCGTCCGCATCGCCGCTTGTCAGATATTTCGGCATCAGCGCTTCGCAGACCGGCGCCGCGACATATTTCGAGAACGCGGTGTTAATCAGTGTCCGGCCGAATGTGCCGATGATCGCCTTGAAGATCTTCGCGGGATTGCCGTCGCTCATGAGGTTTTTGAACTCATCCTTGATGCTTTCCGCTTCCTTTTTCAGATCCGTGGCGGTTTTGCAGTCTTCCTTGAATCTCATCAGATCATCCTTGACGCCGTTGAGATCGCCGTTTTTGACATTGCTGCCGAAGCTGGAAACATTGCCGGAAAACTGGTTCGCCTCATCCTTGGCATCGCCGGCAAATTCGATGATATGTCCGACGCTCTTGTTCAGCTCATCGAGCTTCTGCTGATTTGCCGGAGATTCTTGGCCGGAAAACACGGGTGTCAGGCCGAATTTATCGAGCAGATAGAAATAGCCGGAGATTTCGCGTGCAGTCTGATTCAGTGCATTCTGCATCACAGCCTGCGCACGGATGATCGTCGCAAGCATCATCAGGCCGAGGATCGCAATGAGAAAGATGGTCAGGCTGACTGCCGCTTCGACCGAGACAGCGCCGCTTTCAGATTTTGGTTTCCGTCTGATCCGATACACGGATCTCACCTCCGATCACTCTTTTGCTTTTGCGGATGCAAAGACACTGTCGGCCAGCGCCGCCGCCGCATCCGCATCACCGTCCTCTGTAAATGCAAACCACATTGTCGGCGTTCCGGTGTAGCCGAGCGGAATGTCGAATTTTCCGTAATAGGCGGTATACTTAAACTGATGCACCGTGTCGCCGTCCTTGGTTTCGAGAACGCCCTGTTCCCGGAGCATCTTTCCGCCGAGGAAATCGACCTCTTTGGAATCGGAAACGGTGCGTTCTGCCTTGTCGTCATCGACAAACACAAAGCAGGACAGCATATTTGCCGTATTCCGTCCCATGATATCCGGGATCGCATCCAGCCCGAAATCTGCCGGGAGGCCGTCCTCTGCGGGATCGTAGCCGACATAATAGGACACGCCGAAATTGACCTTCGGATCCGCAGTGCTTTGTGCGACATTCTCATCATTGGAGCGGACTGTTTCATAGCCCTCCGGGAGTGTCAGGGTAAAGTGAATCAGGTCATATGTCACTGCATCCGCATTCTCCGGTGCAGCCTGCGCCTGTTCCGCTCCGCCTGCGCTGCTTTCCGCCGGCTGTGCCTCTGCCGCAGATTCCGGCTGTGAAGCCGCCGGGGTGCTGCTGCTGCCTGCGGAGCCTGTACCGCCGCAGCCGGAGAGCAGCAGTGCTGCTGCACAGATCATGATACCGTATTTCTTCATTCTTCGATCAATCCTTTCTTATTAGTCGGCAGGGCCGACAGCCGGCGGGCAGGGCCCGCGGCCGTTTCCCTACGGCATGGTTTCGCGGAGCATATCAATTTCGTCGCTGTTACGCTGCTGATCGCAGCTATTTAGCGGTCTGGGGAAATCTCATTTCGCTTCCGGCGATGTCATCCAAAGTTTTTGGTCGAGCTTTTTTCAAAAAGCTCGCGGGTCGAGGGCAGAGCCCTCGTCGCTCTCCGCAGAGAGCGAAACTCCCCCAGCGTTCAAGAGCTCGCGGGCTTGGGTGCCTGCGATAGAGGCACCCATTCAAAATATCATCCGCGAAGCGGATACCTTTCTTAATAGCCGTTGATGCCGCAATAATTGATTTTAATGGAATTATCTCCCAGATCCGAGAGATCCAGCTTCAGGCCGGTGTCCGTATTGCCGTCGCCCTGATTGTCCTGCACGCCCCACGGGAAGAGTGTTTTCATCTTGACCTGCGCGCTCACGGAGAACAGCGTATTTGCATTCGTGATATCAAAGCTTCCTGCATTCGCTATGACATCCTGGCCGACCTTCGGATTGTTCGGATACGGGTGACGCATATTCGCCGTAATGAGGACGGCTGCGCGCTGGAGAATCTGGTTTTCGCTCGTGCAGATAAAGATCATCATGAGCACCTTGCAGTATTCCTTATAGGTCAGGCTGAAGCCGCCGGAGGTTGCGCCGGTATCCAGACCGGTGCCGGATTTGCCGGGGATCTTATCGGTCAGATTCTTGGCGGCATTCTTGAGGTGACCGGAAATCTGCTCGGACGCATTGTCAAACTGCTCGTGCATGAAGTCCTTGACATTGCTGCCGGCCATATCGCCGTATTTCACGATGTTGTCATTGATTGTATCCTTGATCTTGTCGATCTCGCCCTCGATCTCCTTTGAGACCTGGTCGATAAAGCCCGGCACACCGGTCTTTCCGAGGAACATTTCGGTGATGATATCGCTGAGCGAGCCGCGGCTTCCCTCCGGCGTCTCGAAATACTTTTTGAGATTCTGCGTGACCGTGGAAATCATCGGCTGCTTGGATTTTTCGAGCAGCTTCTTTGCGACGCGCTTCGCTGCGCTGTCGTCCATGCCTTCCAGTGTCGATTCGGCCTGCTCAAACGCCTTTTTGACAGCCTCCTCGATCAGCGCCGTCGGATCCGCCGTCTTATAGCGGTCGCCCGCGACAATCAGGCTTTCGACCGGAACGATGTTATTCAGGATCGGCGTGACGAACATATTGCAGACCGCGCTTTTGAGCGCCTGCTTCTGCTGGTCGCCGTACTGCTTCACGGTCTGTTTCAGGTCATTCGCATAATCCGAGACCTTTTTCGTCGCCATGTCCTCGCCTCTCTGAACGATCTTGTCAACGCCCTTGTCAAGCTCTTCCTCGACCTTATCGGCGACTCTGTCAACGACCTCGTCAATGATCTGGTCGGCGGCCTCCTCCACGACCTTTTTCAGCAGTCCGCCCGGACAGCAGACGAATGTCGAGGCATTCTTATAGATCGGGACATTCTTTCCGTCGTGCAGCAGATAGATGTCATAGCCGCTCTCGGCCAGCGCAATCAGAATGGTGATGCAGGCCTGCACAATCGGCACGCCGATGACCGTCCAGCCGGCGATGGCCGTCGCGACCTCCAGCGCAAAGGACTGAATGTCCGGCGCGGTAAATGCATAGATCGCATTCAGCGCGAAGCGGATCGCAAAGATCGTGCCGTCCGTCGCGAGCATATTATCCTTCGGGTTGGGTTTGCCGAACAGCAGATATTCGATCTCCCTGCCGTACCATTCGGTATTCTCATTGATGAATCTGCCCGTTCTCGCGGACGCATTGGCATTGCTGTTATAGCTTGCCCTGGCGTTCTGATTGGTATAGCCGTTGAGCAGAATGACCGGCAGCACATCCTTATCTTTCTGCGCGGTCAGCTTATTGAGCTGCTGATTGTCCGTCCGGCAGGTGAACATTTCGGTCATGTATTCCTCAAGATAGACATTCTGCAAAATGACATTGCCGAGATCCGTGATTCTGCTGAGCAGATTATTGGCGTTTTTCAGGCCGTCACCGCCCGCTGAATCCGCAGGCTTCTTGTTGTTGATCGAGGAATTCGGGCAGTCCGGCGCCGACTCCTCCTTTGCCGGTTCGTTCTGTTTGCAGTAGCCCTCGATCGTTTTCATGATGTCGCCGAATTTCTCGCTTGCAGGCGCTGCGGTCGTGCCGGTCTGCTGCTGCTGCTGCGGCTGGGCGGGCTCGGTGCCGTTCTTGGCATCATTTCTGCCCTTATCGGCGACCTTTTCGAGATTTGCCTGATCCTGATTTTTCGGAGGCTCCGCGTCGCCGTTGCCGTCTCCGCCGCCGTTTTGCGCGGCCGCCGCCTTTGAAGCCTTGAATTCCGCATAAAGCGTGATGACAAAGGCCTCATCCGGATCAATCAGCTCCTTTGCAGCGGGATCGTTATTCTTTACCTTTTCCTTATTGCCGATGACATCCATTTTCTCCATATCAGCGGAATCATAAGCGCTGAATGCTTTCTTGTCATTGATGCCGTCCAGCACGCGGAAGCGCTTGAAATCCTTGATGACAAAGCCGCTGCTGTCATAATTGTTCTTGACGAGATCCTTCGCCGCGGACTTGAGCGAATTGTTGTCATTCAAATCATACTGCGTGCTGAGAATCTTGCCGTTGCTGCTGAAATCCGGGAAGACCGGCAGCTTGTCGCCGTCGTCGATGAGCTTCCAGACCTGTTCGTTCGCCTTTGCGCTGACGCCCTTCAGAATGCCCTGAAGCAGCTTGTTCTTGATCTTTTCTTCGATCTTTTCGCTGATCTTCTTATTGGATTCGTCCTTTATCACATCCGCGGCATTCTTGACATTATAGAGCTGCTGGTCAAGATATTTCACGGATTTGACCATTTGAAGCTGTTTTTCGACCTGCGGTTTCAGCTCCGAATTGACGACATTTTTCAGCTTCTCGATCTCAGCTTTGTCGAGCTTGTCGATCGCGGTGCTGTAGTCATTGAGCATCGCGGCTCTTGTCGAATCGGAATCGACTTTATCTATGGATTCCTTCCAAAGATCCTTCTTTTTCTCGATGTCCTCCATCACATTAAGGATTGTGTCAATGCTGCCGCTGAGGGTATCCAGTCCTTCCTTCATGATCTCCAGCGACTGCCCCAGAACAAAGATCGTGCTGTATGCTTCCTCGTTGTACTGATTTGCATAGCGGAGGAAGTATCTGTTATTATCTTTCGCATCTTTGAGCCATTCGATGATTTTTGCTTCATTCTTCGACATCTCGGATGCACGGGCGTTCAGCTCCGCTTTTTTCCAGCCGTACTCTGCAAAATTTTTTCTTGATACATCCAGCCACTTTTCCTGCATTTGCGGCTGAAGATCCTTTTCCTCCTTACCGTCATTGGCCTCGTCATCCAGAACCTCCCTGCGGACGGTTTCGTTAAAATAATCCTTTTTCAGCGCATAAAGCTCTGTCGTCAGAGCCGAATAGCGTGCCGCAAGCTGATTGAACTGTTCCTTATAAACAGCATACTCTTTGATGCCGCCGTAGTAATATCCGCTGTTGACCTCCTCCTGCATCGCGAGCATCTGTCTGCCGTATTCGATCTGCTGATCGATCAGCGAATCGGAGGGCTGAATCGCCTTTTCATTTTCTTTGAATAACGCGAACCACGGAGACAGCCCGGTTGGATTGCCGTTCAAAGCGTATAAGCTGTAGTAATTCGGAAATTCTTCATTGGTGCTGGAAGTGCCTCTCGATGCCGTAGCATAGAAATCATTCTGCACATCCAGAAGATAGTATTCATAATCCGTGTATTCGTTTCCTGCATCATCCTTCTTCGTGACTTCCCGGCCGGCAACATTCAGGCGCTTCGGATCCGTATAATAATTCGGTTCTCCGTTCACGGTGATGCTGTCAAAGTTGCCTGCATATTCGTTCTGTAAATTTGTAAATGCTTTTTCGATTTCTTTCAGCGTCTCCTGATACGCCGCGACCTTCTGCTCTGCCGTCGCATCCTCCGGAAAAGACGGTTTCAGCCCGCTGTAATCGACCGGCGATTCCGCAAGCGCCTGGTTTCTCATCTCGTTATAATCCGGCGCCTTTTCGCGGAACGGCGATTTTGCATTGAGCAGATAGAAAATCGTTGCATTCTCATAGGCATATTTGCTGCGGGCAATGATCTCATCAAGGCCTTTGATTTCCTTGCTGCTCTCGCCCATCAGATATTCCATGCCCTTGAGGGCGGTGCCCTCCATGCCCTCGCTCATTGCGAGATTCATGACGAGCGCGCCCATGTTGTATTTTTCCTCGATCGCCTGAAAGGCCGTTGTGCAGGGATCCTTCAGCGCGCCGAGCGATTTGTTGTAATCAACCTTTTTGTCGCAGGCATCCGTCTGCGAGCTTGCATTGCTCAGCACATTGAGCTTGCCGAGCAGCGTGCTTGCGAGCGAGACCGGCCCGCGGTACTTCATGTATTCGACAATCTGCTGCTTCATGATATTGGGGTTTGCCAGCGCACCGCCGTGCACAGCCTCCGCCTGGAACTGATTGTCAACCAGCGCCATATTCAGGAAATTCGTCAGGGATTCCTGCGGAACATTTCCGTTATTGTCCAGCACCAGATTCGTCGCCTTTTTGATCATTTCCTTCGCATAGTCATTGCCCGAAAGCGTACCGGCGGGAACAAAGCTCTCTGCGGACTGCCGGAAATAGGCCTCCAGCGCCGGCTTCAGATCGTTCATATTCTTGCAGTTTGCAAAGAGGCCGTACATATCCTCCAGCAGCACATTATATTCCGACATGATGGCATTGAGCGTCAGGTCGCCGGCGCCTGCAATGTTCGTCCGGACAGACTGGAGCCGCGATGCATCAATAATCAGCGTGGAAAATGTAATCATCGGCAGCAGCAGCATGACAAGCAGGAGCGTCACGGAGCCCCTGACCGCCCGGCTCATATTCCAGAAGCCGTGCTTTCTTCTGCGCTTCTTTTTCTGATTACTGTTTGCTTTCCGGATCATTCACGACACCTCCGTTTGAATCCTTCAGTCCGATCTTCTGCATGGCCTGATCCAGCTTTGATTTGACTGCATCCACATCAATATTCAGCTTGCGCGCCAGCATTTCCAGCGTATCCGTGACGAAATTCGTCGTCCGGACAAACTCGTCAATATCCGTTGCGGAGCTCATGGCTCTTGCCTTGATCTCCGGCGTTTTGACGCCGAAAAACTCCATGAGGCCGCCGGAGACGACCGGCTGTGTCACCGACACCGTCACATACTGCGTGACGAATTTATTATCGCACTTGATCTCGACCTGTGCCTTCTGCCGGCCGGCGAGGAAGGAATTTTTCTCGACCATATCCTCCATCAGCGTGCCGAGCCGCGATTTCGGATTGTAATTCGATCCGGCATTCAGCGGATCCGGCATCCAGAAGCGGTAGGCACGTGCGCGAACCTCTCTTGCATTCGTCGGGATATTGATAACGATATTGGTCGGATTGCCTTTCTTGTCCTTGGCGTTCACGGATTCTCCGAAGTTCTTCAGCGCAAGCTCAACGGAGGAAGTCGTCACAGCCTCATCCTGCGAAATCAGCGAAATATAGCCCGGTCTGCCGACCTCACGCGCCGCCAGAAGCGCAATCTTCTGCGCATAGGTCTGCACCGTGACCGTCTGCAAAATAAACAGGCCGAAATAAACCAGCGTGAATACCGCAATAATCACAATCGGATAGACGATCGCGGCCTCGACCATTTCCGCCGCACCGCTTTCATTTTTCACGAATCCGCGCAGTTTCTTCATTCAGATCCTCCCTTTCGGATAAAATTTCAGACGCCCCCCCTTTCCGCGCAGCAAAATGCGCTTTTGCCGTGCGGAAAGGCGGTCATCCGCGGCATGGGACGGATGACCTGCGCCTCCGGTTACTCCAATGCACCGAACAGCTTTTCCTTGATCTTTTCGACCAGATCGCCGATCAGACCGTGACCGGAATCGCCGTTCTTCGTCAGGACTTCGAGCAGTACCAGTGCGACTGCAACAGCGACAACGATCAGGATGACCGCCTGAACGGTTTCCATACCGTCCTCATCGCTCATGAGCTTCTGCACCTTTGCCTTCATGGTGTAATATGCTGCCAGAACCGTGACAGCTGCCTTGTCGATCATATTCATATTTTCACCTCCTCCCGGATGTAGCATCATCTTTCTAACAATCCATGCCGCATCTGCCTTATATCAACCAGCATCAGCTTCTGCCGGGACTCCCCTGCCGCCTCTGCTGTCGGGCATTTAAGGTTTGCGCCGCATCCGGCGCGGTCACTGCATATACATCGTATTCAGGGGCATCGGATTCGGGAGCGCCTCTTTGATCATATCAACGATATCCCTGCCCCAGATGCTGCCGGCAGCGACAAACGCCAGCAGCACGACAATCAGCACAATGATCCACTTGCGTCCGCCCTCGCCGCTTTCATCTGCTGCAAGCTGCCGGAGCTTCTGCACCGTGTGATGATATGCGGACAGTGCCGCGTTCCATACTCTGTTTTTCATATGTACCTGCTTTCCTAAATCAGTCTGACCCATTTCGGATGAAAGATCTTCTCATAGAGCTGATATAGCAGACTGTCTTTATCATACAACACGACCAAGATGACTGCAATGCAAAGCGCAATCACAACCGGAATCCAGAAAAGCACACTGTTCCACGGCTTTTTCCCGTCTTTCATGTTCTGACTCTCCACAGGTGCCGCTTCCGTCAGAAGTTCATGCCGCCCATCATATTGATTGCAAGCGGCACAACAACAACGATCAGGATGCCGATGAACATGAGCATATTCGGGACAAGGAGCTTCTGCGCCGCCATTTCGCCCTTTTGCTTGGCGTACTGCTTTTTCTCCTCCCATGCCTCATCGGACATCTGCTTCATGGAAGCGATTGCCTCGCCTGCGCCGCCCTTGACGGCCTGCACATAGATCGAGGAAAATTTCCGGATCTCCTTCAGGCCGCAGCGGAGTGCAAAGGCATCCATCGCGCGTTCAATCGTCATGCCCTCCTCGATGTCTCTGGTCGCGGTGCGCATCTCCTCATAGAGACGGTTTGTGGTATTGCCGTTTGCGACGGCGCGCCATGCGCGGGACGGGATCATGCCGGCATTGATGAGCAGCGTCAGCTTGGAGACCATATTCGGGAATTCACTGCGCAGCTCGTCCTTTTTGTTTGCGATTGCATTATTGATGCCGCTGTAAATGCCGTAGGGCATCACGCCCGCCAGCAGCAGGCCGAGCCCCAGCATGATCGGTTTCTGCATCAGACAGGGCAGCATCAGGCCGATCGGGAGAAATGTCACGAGCAGTGACACGATTGCGGAAATGCTGATATAATAGTACAGCTCCGCCTGATTGCGGCCGAAGACCTCCGCCAGCTCGCGGATCTTTTCGACGGCCTTGTCACTTGTCGTGATCTTCTTGCGCTTCATGCGCTCATGCATTTCGATCAGGCCGAGACCGATGAAATACAGCTCCTTCAGCGTGAAGATCTTCGGATCCGCCTTATCGAGAATGGAATTATAGCGGCTGCGGTAGCGCAGGAACAGGAACAGCCAGAGCAGGACAAGCGCTGTTGCCAGCGCCGCACAGATCAGATACAGTAAATACATAGCGTTTCCTCCGTCATACCTTGATATCGACGATCTTTGTGCCGAGCCAGTAGGCGAACACGAACAGCGCCAGCGCCGCCGCCTTGACGACAATCGTCAGCAGAGAGGGCGCAGAGCCGTCCCCGAATGCGCGGAGCATCAGTGACATGACGATCGGCATGATTGCCAGAATATTCAGCTCACTGCGCTGACCGGTGACCATTGTCTGAATCTCCAGCTCAATTTCGATCTTGTCGCCGATCATATCTCTTGTTTCGCGGATGACCTTTGCGACATCGCCGCCCAGCTCCGAGGAGATATGGAAGACATCCGCGAAGGAGCGCACATCGTCAATGCCGCTGCGGACTGCGAAATCATTGAGCATATCGCGAATCTCGGTACCCTGATTGTGCATCTCGTTGATGAGCCGGACTTCGTTCGCGATATAGGAATTCTTGCCGTGCTCGGTGACCATATCGTCATAGGCACTGAGAAAGGCGCGGTTTGCGGTCATGCCGACGGTATAGGAGTTACTGAGCGATTCGAGCAGGTCACGGAATTGCAGGCGCAGATCGCGCAGGCGTTCCGTCTGCTTCTTCTTGCGGAAAATGTCGATTGCCTTATAGCCTGCGACAAGTCCGACGATCAGTCCGACAATTTTGCTGTCGAAATAGCAGTAGCCTGCGGCAAAGCCGACCGCAAAGCCGATCACGACAGCGAGCAGTGTTTCCTGTCCGCTCATGATGTAAACGGTATAGTCGGTACCGGCGCCGCTGATGCCCTTGTTCTCGACAATCCGCTTTTTGCCGGATTTTTGTTTTTTCTGTTTCTTTTGCTTCTGCGGCTTTGCCTGTGCCGCGATTCTTGCATCTGCTTCCATCTGTGCAGTGACCTCCTCTATTGAGTGACCTTCTTATGATCCGGAGTGATACTGATTTGATTGCATTGCTGTGCGGGCGGGCAGTGCCCGCTGCCATGATCTAAAGTTCTCTATATGCGAAATACTGTCTATAGCGGGAGTCCAGAGGGATACTATCCCTCTGGCAGGGGTTTGGGGGCAGCGCCCCCATTCTCAATCCGTCGGAGACACATTATATATCGTCCCAGATACCCGCCTGACGGAGCTTTTCGACGCTCTTCATCGGATTTTTCGTGCGGTTCAGTCCGCCGGACACCTTCTCAACCGTCGAATTTTCATCCTCCTCAAACACATACAGCGGATTGAGCAGAATCTCACCCTTTTCATATCCCAGAACCTCCGTGATTTCCACGACCTTTCTGGAATGGTCGCGCATTCTCGAAAGATGCACGATAATATCCAGCGCCGAGCCGATCTGTCTGCGGACGGCGTCCAGCGGCAGGCCGGATGCACCCTGCAAAACCATCGTCTCCAGACGGGTGAGCATATCCTTTGCGGAGTTCGCGTGACCGGTCGAAAGCGAGCCGTCATGACCGGTGTTCATCGCCTGAAGCATATCCAGCGCTTCTTCGCCGCGGACTTCGCCGACGACAATGCGCTCCGGACGCATTCGGAGCGAGGATTTAATCAGATCCTTCATCGAAATCGCGCCCTTGCCCTCGGCGTTCGCGGATTTCGTTTCCAGACTGACGAGGTTGTCTACGCCGGTGATTTGCAGCTCGGCAGAGTCCTCAATCGTAATCACACGCTCATCCCGCGGGATGAAGTTGGAAAGCGCATTGAGGAATGTCGTCTTGCCGGAGCCGGTACCGCCGCTGATAAAGATATTGTATTTCGCATAGACAAGCGTTTTGAGCTTATCCGCAATATCCTGCGTAATGGATTTGTATTCGATCAGCTTTTCAACGCTCATCGGCTTCTTGGAGAACTTACGGATTGTGACCGTGTCGCCGCCGAGTGCAATCGGATGCAGAACGATATTGACACGGGAGCCGTCCTTCAGACGCGCATCCACGATCGGATTTGCTTCGGTGACATCTCTGCCGCAGATTTCGACAATGCGGCGGATGATGCGGCGAAGCTGGATTTTTCCGCGCTCCTTGCGCTCCTCCTCGGAGCAGTCCTTGTCATCGCAGAACCGCTCCTCACGCCGGACAACTCTGCCGCCGATTTCGACGAAGATATTGTCAGGGCCGTTGATCATCAGCTCTGTGATTTTCTCATTCATCAGCAGCGTGCCGACCAGACCGAGCCCGCGGTACATACCGTAGATGCGCTCCATTGCAATGGCTCTGTCTGCCGGGGAGAGATAATAGGGATTCTTGTCGGATGCGATATAGTCGCCCTTGTCGGTGAGGCGGCTGTTCACCAGATTCAGAATGATAATGCGGTATTCTTCATCGGTCGCCTTGCGGTAGAGATCCAGCACATCGGAGCGGTGTCTTGCAATCTCGAAATTCTCCGCGCCGACCATTGCGCTTTCGTCGTCGGTTTCGCCCTCGTTGATCATCGTACAGACGCGCTTGACGATTTCCTCGATGACCTCCTGCATTTTGAGCTTTTTCTTAGTGGCCATGTGCATCACCGCCTGTTACATCAGATCGCGGAAGGGATCATCATTGCCGAGAATCTGATTGATGACGCCGTCCGTGGAAAGCAGGGTATGATTTTCGGCGCGGTAGCGGCCGAATCTGCCGATGACCTTCATATCCCGCACAACGGCTTCCTCGGAAGCAAGGCCGTAATACTGATTGAAGATCAGATATTTTTTCGGCATGATTTCGATATCGCGTTCGATGATTTCGAGATAGCGGTGAATGCCGTCAATCTTTGCATTGGAGGTATCGGAGCCGGTGCAGACAAAGACAATCTTTTCCGAGCTGCCGATGAGCTTTGTGAGCAGGTCGCCGAGGATGAAATCAGCATCAATGACGATATAGTGATACTGGAATTTCTTGCGCAGTTCACTGAGCATGGTTTCCAGCACGGCGGGAGTCAGGCTGAGGCAGTCGGTGATATTGAGGAAGCCGGGGATAAAATCGAGATTGCCGTTTCCGTAGCGCTCAGACTTGCAGATGATTTTCTCAAAGAGCTTTTTGGATTCCTTGAGGTCGTAGTTGGTGCGGAGCATGGAAACGACATCGGTGAGGCCTTTTTTCTCTTTGGTAGAGAACAGGAGCATTTCGGAATGCCGCTGTTCGAGGGGGATATAGAGGACTTTTTTATCTTTTGAGAGGGCGATTGCGGCAGCCATTGCCATTGTGGAGCTGCCTGCGCCGCCGTTGACGGGGAAGAAGGAAAGGACTTTTGTGCGGACGGTTTCGGTTTCCTCCTCATCGTCATCGGTTTTGAGTTCATGCTGAGTATGGTCTGCATAGACGCGCATAATTTCGCCGTACATTTCGGAGACGCTGCAAAATTTATAGATAGTTTCGGTCTCGTTGACGGTTTCCTTTAGGGATGAGAGGAAAGCGAAAGCGGTATTGCGCTTGCGGAACTCAGCGGGATCGACGGAATCGAACTCGGCGTCGAAGAGGATGACCTGAAAGTGTTCTTCGCGGATGAGTTTGCGGGCGATTTCGAGGTCATCGCAGGCAGAGACCTGCATATCGGTTTTCTTGCTGAGGAATTGGGCGATACGCGAGGCATAGTCCTTATCGCGGTCAAGCAGCAGCACTCTCATAATAAAAGATTCCTTTCCTACTAAATTATATTTTTCGCTGATTGGGGATTATTTTTATTTTCTGGGGATTATTTACGGTTTTCGGCTTTCGGGTTTCCGGTTTGCTTTCATTGGTTTGAGGTTTGTTTGAGCGGTTCCGCGGGGTTTTCGGCTTTTGGGGTTCCGGTTCGCTTTCATTGGTTTGTTTTTCGTTTGAGCGGTTCCATGAGGTTTTCGGTTTTTGGGTTTCCGGTTTGCTTTCATTGGTTTGTTTTCCGTTTGAGCCGTTCCGCGGGGTGCGAGGGGGAACCAAAAGAGCGGAAAGAGACAAGCGCGGCTTTGCCGCTTAGTCTCTCTCCTCTCTTTAGGTTGCC
>CAMOOV010000025.1 GCA_946621745.1 uncultured Ruminococcus sp. | reverse complement strand
TTGCGGGTTCTTAGGGCAGAGCCCTAAGCCGCACTCCGCAGAGTGCGGAACTCCCATAGCGTTCCGAAAGCGAGGAAAAAAGGGGCTTGGGGGAAGAAACCCCGAAGGGGGTGTCTTCCTCCATTCACCGATCTTTTGCACCGCTGAATGCAAAGACATAAATGCAGCCCCTTATCTGAAACTTCTTGATTCATCCATTCCCTGTGGGAGCAGCTGCCGCAATACAGAGGTTACCGATATGAAAACGATCCAGCCTTCCGATCCGCGCCTGCAATTCATGGGGCGCATCGACTTCACCGATCCGGATGCACCGGATTTCTACTGGGCAGGCTCACTGGTGCAGTTTGCATTCACGGGCAGTCAGCTCGCATTCATTATTGAAAACCATGTCAGCTATAACGGTCTCCAGCTCGGCTGCATCATTGACGGCAAAGAGCATACCGTTCAGCTCGGCGATCCCGACAACCGCTATGATATTCCGGTCAGCGGCGCAGGAAAGCATCGCTGCATCCTGTTCAAGCGGCAGGATTCGACGCATCATTATGTACTGCGCAGCATTCTGCTCTCGGATGACGGCGATCTCGGCGAGCTGCCGCCGCTGCCGGCGCTGAAGCTCGAATGCTACGGCGACAGCGTGACGGCGGGCTCTGTCGTGGAGGCGGTCGATCATGTTGCATCGAATGATCCGCCGGTCTATGATTCCGTTTATGACAACGCATGGCACAGCTATGCGATGCAGGCGGCGCGTCTGCTGAATGCGCAGGTGCATCTGGTCGCGCAGGGCGGCATCGCGCTGTTCGATCACACCGGCTGGTTCGCTTACGGCAGATACGGCATGGAGACCGCCTATGACAAGCTCTGCTATTTTCCGGATGTACCGATGACGCAATGGGATTTTTCGCGCTATACGCCGGATTATGTCACATTCGCGATCGGGCAGAACGATCAGCATTTCGCCGGAAAGGATCAGCTGCTCGACAAGCGTCAGCGGGAGCACTGGCTGGAGCATTACTGTCTGCTGATCGGTGATCTGATGCAGAAATATCCGGATGCGGTGTTCATTTTGATGCTGACGGTGCTGATGCACGATCCGTTCTGGGAGGAGCTGCTGGATGAAGCCTGCGAGCGGATCGGCAGCAGCCGCGTGAAGCGGTTCCGGTTTACGCGCAGCGGCAAGGCAACGCCGGGGCATCCGCGGATTCCGGAGCAGTGCGAAATGGCCTGCGAGCTGGCGGAATATATCATGGCGCTGCAAAGCGGCGTTCTGTAACCGGTTCCGTTTTGCGCATGGCCGGCAACTGATACTGCCGGCAGAAGCGCTTTGCGATGAGGACTGCCGCAAAGCAGAGCAGATACCATACCGCCGAAAACTGCGGGCAGATCTGTCCGAGCAGATTGAACGGCCTGTCGGAATAATCCCAGACACGCCAGCCCATGATGAGATTGTCAAATACGCCGACCGTGAATTCCGATGCGGTGACGAATACTGCTGCGAACAGTGCGCGGACTGCGGCAGGCGCGTCGAGAGAATGCTCCATGCTGCCGATCACGCAGAAGGAGATTCCGCCGAGGATTCCCATTGTCCAGTGCGTATATCCGCGGACGGCGATCTCAAAAAATGCATATGCAAAAAAACCGAATAAAAATGCAGCGATGTATTCGCCGGGATTCTTTGTCATGGAATGCCGCTCCTTTCCCCGCAGCGGGTATGCGCATCTGCGGAACATCCGTATTATATGCGCGGGATGCGGCATTATTCCGGCGCGCTGCATATACGATCAGGAGGAAATTTATGCGAGAAAGCGGAATACTGCTTCCGGTCTCGGCGCTTCCGTCGAAGCACGGCATCGGCAAGCTCGGACAGGCTGCCTTTGATTTTGTGGATTTTCTGCGCGGCGCAGGCTGCCATTACTGGCAGGTGCTGCCGCTGACACAGACCAGCTACGGCGATTCGCCGTATCAGTCGCCGTCCTGCTTTGCCGGAAATCCGTATCTGATCGACTTCGATCTGCTTGCGGAACGCGGCTGGCTCCGCCCCTCGGATTACGACGGGCTGCAATGGGACAGCGATGCAAAAACGATCGACTATGCGCTGCTCTATCAGAATGTGACGCCGGTTCTGCGCATTGCCTACCGGAATTTCACGAAGCGCATCCCCGCAGATTTCCGGAAATTCTGCACGGCGCAGAAGGCGTGGCTGAATGACTATGCGGTCTTTATGGCGATCAAGGAGACAAACGGCGGCAAGCCGTGGTACGAATGGGATGCGCCGCTTGCGCTCTGTGAAAAGGATGCCGTCAAGCGCGTGAAGCTGGAGCTTTCGCAGGAGATCGAATTCTACCGCTTTGTGCAGTATTGCTTCTTCATGCAGTGGGATGCTGTGAAGAAATACGCGAACGAAAAGGGCATCCGCATCATCGGCGATATCCCGATCTATGCGGCATATGACAGTGCCGAGGTCTGGGCGCAGCCGAAGCTGTTCCAGCTTGACAGCGATAAAAAGCCGGTCGCCGTTGCGGGCTGCCCGCCCGATGCCTTTGCCGTGACCGGTCAGCTCTGGGGCAATCCGCTCTGGAACTGGGACGATATGGCGAAGAACAATTATGCGTGGTGGCTGGATCGCATCGCGTTCACGCTGAAGCTCTACGATGTTGTCCGCATCGACCATTTCCGCGGCTTTGAGCGCTATTACGCGATCCCCTACGGCGCGGAGACCGCCGAGAACGGCAAATGGATCAAGGGGCCGGACTATGCGCTCTGGAAAGCGGCAAAGGAGAAATTCGGGAAGATGAATGTCATCGCGGAGGATCTCGGCAATATTACGCCGGCGGTCATCCGTTTGCTCAAACGCACCGGATTCCCCGGTATGAAGGTTTTGCAGTTCGGATTTGACAGCGATGCGGAGAATCCGTATCTGCCGCATAATTTCGCGACGGACAACTGCATCTGCTACACCGGCACGCATGACAATCACACGCTGCGCGGCTGGGTCAAGAGCAATGCTGTCAGCACGAATGCATATGCGATGCGCTATCTCGGCGTAAAGAAAACGAAGAAGCTGCCGAAGGCGATGCTCCGCGCAGCATGGGCAACGATCGCAAGGATCGCGGTCGCACCGATGCAGGATTTCCTGAATGCGCCGCCCTCTGACCGGATCAACACGCCCTCGACGCTCGGCGGCAACTGGATCTACCGCACACAGCCCTCGGATTATACCGCGAAGCTGTGCAAAAAGATCTATGAGCTGAATGAGACCTACGGACGGCTGAATCTGCCGGAGGAGCCGGAGAACAAAGAGCAGAAGCCGAAGCGCGGCCGCCCGAAGAAAGCGGCAGAGCCGGCAGCGGAGGAGACATGAGCCGGCCGGTGATCCGCAGACTGACTGCGGAGGATCTGGATGCGTTCATTGCCGTCCGCATCCGGCAGCTCCGCGAGGAGGGCGCGAAGGAGCAGATCGACCTGACCGGTGCGCTCCGTCAGTATTACGAAAAACACATGGCAGACGGCACATTTTTCTCATGGATCGCGCTGGACGGCGGGGAGATCGTCGGGACAAGCGGGATGTCGGGCGTGGAGAAGCCGCCGTATTTCGGCTGTCCGACCGGAAAGATCGGGCTGCTCTCCGGAATGTTCACGCATCCTGCGTACCGGCGGCAGGGCATTGCAAAGGAGCTGCTCTCCCTTGTGATTGCGGATGCGAAGAACGCGGGCTGCGGCACGGTGCAGATCACGGCATCGGACATGGGCGTGAAGCTCTATACGGCGTTCGGCTTTGTGCATAACAGAAATTTCATGCAGTATAAGCTGTGAGAAAAAGAACGGATCTGCGCGGATACTATAATATAAAGATAAAGAGGTTTACCGATGAGAACAGCAGCAATTTTCAGCGACCGCATGGTTTTGCAGCGGGAAAAACCGATCGCGGTCTGGGGTGACGGAAAGGACGGTCAGCGCGTGACCGTTTCGTTCGGCGGACACAGCGCCGCTGCGACCGTCCGTGACGGCAAATGGCGCGTAACGCTCCCGCCGATGCCCGCCGCCGAGAATCTGACCATGACGGTCACAAGCGGCGCGGTGCAGATCGTTTACCGCGAGATCGCGGTGGGAGAGGTCTGGCTCTGCGGCGGTCAGAGCAATATGGAATTTGAGATCAAGGACGAGCTGCACGGTGAAGCGGTGCTGGATTCGCTCCGGCCGGAATGCGGCGTGCGGTTCTATTATACGCCGAAGCAGCGCATCATTGATGAGAGCTTTGACGCGGTCGAGCGCAATACCGCATGGAGCTATGCAACGCCGGAGAGTGCGCGTGCATGGTCGGCAGTCGGACTGTATTTTGCGCTGGCGCTGGCAAAGCGGCTCGGCGTGACGGTCGGGCTGATCGGCTGCAACTGGGGCGGGACATCGGCATCTGTCTGGGTCTCGCGGGATGTGCTGGAACAGGATACGGCGATCCGTCCCTATATAGATGAATACGATGCGGCGACCGCCGGCAAAACGCGGGAGGAGCTGATCGCAGAATTTGACGCATACGCCGCCTATCAGGATGTGTGGTGGGGAAAATATTCCGCCTATATGGAGGCGCATCCCGAAGCATCATGGGAGCAGGCGCAGGAAGCGGTCAGTGCGTCGCGCTATCCGGGGCCGATGGGACCGAAGAACGAATGCCGTCCCTGCGGCGCCTATGAGACGATGCTGCAAAGAGTCGCGCCCTATACGCTGCGCGGATTTCTGTATTATCAGGGCGAATCGGACGATCACCGTCCGGCGGCATATGAAACGCTGCTGACGGCGCTGATCGGCTGCTGGCGGCGCGACTGGGGCGATCCGGAGCTGCCGTTTCTGAATGTGCAGTTGCCGATGTTCCGCTATCTGAACGATCCGGATTATCAGCACTGGTGTCTGATCCGCGAAGCGCAGATGCGCGTCTACCGCAAGCTGCGCAATACCGGACTTGCCGTTTTGACCGACTGCGGTGAGCTGGACAATATCCACCCGAAGGACAAGGCGCCGGTCGGTTACCGGCTGTATTTGCAGGCGCTCAGCGAGGTCTATCATCTGATGCCGCGGGAACAGGCTGCGGCGCCGATGATGACGGGCGGCTATGCAGACGGCAGAAGCTATGTGATTCTGACGGAGAATGCCGCGGAGGGCTTCCGCCTGACCGGTGAGGTCACAGGCTTTCAGCTGGCAGGAGCGGACGGCGTGTTCTATCCGGCTGCGGCATCCTTTGCACCGAACCGCATCACGCTGACCTCCGAGGCCGTGCCGCTGCCGGAATATGCGCGGTATGCATGGACGAATTATCTTGCGCCGGTCACGGTTTTCGGTATGAACGGTCTGCCGCTGGCACCGTTCCGCACGGATTCATTCGGCGCGCAGACGGCTGAGAATACCGAAAAGCGCAACGCGCCCTCTGCATCTGCGGAGTAATGTATCGGCTTTCCGGCAGATACGGCAATATTTTCCGGCGGGCAAATGTTAAAATAACAGGGCAAAACCTTGACATTTCCGGAAAAAAGCGTTATAATGAAATGTACGACTTTACCATAGCAGTCAGACGATCCGACTGAATGAAAGGATATGTGATGAAGCGATTCAGGAACCAAACGCGGGAGCAGAGGTCTGCCGGCTCCGATGACAAAAAAATCCAGCGGGGATATATGTTTGCAGGACTGATGCTGCTTTCGGTCATCATCGTCATTCTGGTTTCCGCAGCGATCCACCGCAGTAAGGACGGACAGTCCGTGCTGGCTGAGGCGCCGGATTATGTGACGGATCAGCTGACCGTCTGGAGCGGAGAGCCCGCGCCCTCACCGTATTCATTCCTTTATGCACGGACGAGCCATCTCGTCAGCGAAGCGCGGTATGCAGAGATCCCCGATCTTTCCGTCGGCGATCATGAGGTCGCGATTCTTCTGCGAATGAACGACGGTACAACGCGAACCGAAAATGCAGTGCTGACGGTCACGGAGCCTGTCATGCGCATGGAGGCCGGAACGACCGCAACAGCGGAGCAGATGCTCGGCAGCAGCTTTAAGGATGCGGTCATCACGCCGCCTGTCTCGCAGTTCACGGAGCTCGGATCCTATCCGGTTACGGTTTCGCTCAACGGCAGGGATTATCCCTTCACGCTGATCGTGCAGGATACGACCGCACCGCTCGTGACGATTAAAAAGAATCTGCATTTCTATGTCAATCAGAAGCTCACTGCGGAGGATTTTGTTGAATCCTGCGAGGATCTTTCTGAGGTCGAATATCATTTCTCGGCGGAACCGACCACGCTCTCCGAGGGTACGCATACGGTTCAGCTGATCGCGACGGATTCCGGCGGCAACAGCCAGACCTACGACCTGACCTACGAGGTCGGCGGTGACGGCGAGGCGCCGATGATCCAGGGCGTCACAAAAATGCAGACTGTTGCCGGTGTGCGGATTGACTATCTGCGCGGCGTCAAGGCAATCGACCTCGGTGACGGTACGGTAGAGGTCAAGGTGCAGGAGCCTGCCGGATTTGATATCAAGCAGCCAGGTACATATGAGATCGTCTATTCTGCAAACGATTCCGCCGGAAATATCGGAAAAGAGACAGCGGAGCTGGTGGTTCTGCCGGCAGTCGGCAGTCTGGATTCGCTGAATTCCGAGGATGTCATGCGCATGGGCGACTATATCGTCGGTGAGCTGAAAAAGGTGACGAGCTACGGCGAAAGACAGGGCTTTGCGCGTGCGATCTTCGATTATGTGCAGACGCATATGCAGTATGTCAACGGCACGAATAATGATGACTGGCAGCAGGCCGCAGTCTCGGCGCTCTCGCTCGGCTACGGCGATTCCGCGAACTATTACGGGCTTTCCCGTCTGCTTCTGACCTGCGCGGAATTTGACAATATGATGGTCGAGCGGCAGAGTGCACAGGAAATCAATCAGGATGACAATGAGCCGAAGCAGGTGGAGTGGTATGCGCCGCACTTCTGGAATCTGGTGCGTGTCAACGGTGCGTGGTATCATTTCGATGCCTCTCCGTATTACGGAGGCAATGACTTCTTCCTCTGGACGGATGCGCAGATCGACTATTTCTCGGCGATGCACGGCAACTGCTATGAGCGTGACAAGAGTTTGTATCCGCTGACGCCGAACTGACCGGATACATTATAAAGAAAAAAGAATCATGGAAGGAAAGGGCGAAAGGTATGGGATTGTTTAAGAAATCGTCAGCGGACAAGGTGCGCTATCGCTATAAGGACCGTGTTGAGCGTGCAGAATTCCGCGGAAAAGAGATCACCGAGGTAGAGATGCCGGATACGGTGCGGATCATCGGCGAGAGCGGATTCCGTGACTGCAAGCAGCTGACACGCATTGACTTGTCCAATACGCTCTGCGAGATCGGCGCATATGCATTCCGTGACTGCACGGCACTCGAAAATGTGCTGATGCCGGGAGAGATGTTCTATCCGGACAGTACGCACGGCGTGATCGGACTGGGCAGCTTTGAGGGCTGCACGAAGCTCCGTGAGATCGTGATTCCGGAGGGGATCCGTGTGATTGAGCCGAACGCGTTCCATAACTGCACATCGCTGGAGACCGTGCGGTTTCCGAAGTCGCTGCGGGCAGTCCGCAACGGCGCCTTTTCCGGCTGCGAAAAGCTGAAAGCGATCATTGCGAATTCTCTGCCGGAGATCATCGCATTTGATGCATTCCGCGGCACACCCTACGAGGAAACTGTGCGCCAGCAGCGGACACCTGTACTGACAGTCATGCACACATCCTCGTTCAGTCTGCCGGTTATTTTCCAATTCTCCGCGATTCAGCGGCTGATCGGTGTGGAGCAGACAGACGGCGATATGACCGTGCAGCTTGATGCTGTGGACGAAAACCGCGTTGCATTCCGCATCACGCAGTATAAGCACGCCGGCGGCAGCCACATGGTTCCGGCGAATGAGCCGACGCGGCTGTTCTATGAGGAATACGACTGCACCGGCCGCACCGGAATGCAGAAAGAGGAGATTATCGCGTCCTACCGATAACACAGCGCCCCTCTCAGCAGAGAGGGGTTCTATTTTGCATCATTTCATCATAAGCTATTGATGTACCAATTAAATCTTGAAGAATAGATGCGCAGGATTTTTGTCGTGAGACAAGGCAGAAAGCCGCCGCCTTGCTGACGCAAGGCAAGGATTTCTAACGCAGTATCACGGCAAAAAGACAAGCAGATATCTTCAAGAGATAGTTGGGACATCAATACGATACTTCCTGCCCGGAGCGCGCTTCTGCGGAAGCGGGCTGCGTGAAGAAAATATGCAGAAGAAACAACAAATAAAACATGAAATGATGAGGAGGATCTGAACATGACTTATTACATCGGTGCGGATATCGGCACGAGCGGGACAAAGACTGTCCTCTTTGATGTCAGCGGCAATGTGATTGCTTCGGCGTCGGAGGAATATCCGCTGTATCAGCCGCAGAACGGCTATGCCGAGCAGCAGCCGCAGGACTGGGCGAATGCCGTCCTGCATACCGTCGCTGCCGTGGTGAAGCAGAGCGGTGTTGATCCGCAGGATGTAAAGGGCATCGGCCTTTCCGGTCAGATGCACGGCCTTGTCATGCTCGATCAGGCGAATCAGGTCATCCGTCCGGCGATCATCTGGTGCGACCAGCGCACGGCGGCGGAGTGTGAGGAGATCACGGAGCGCGTCGGCGCGGAGCAGCTCATTGCGATCACCGCGAATCCCGCGCTGACCGGCTTCACCGCCTCGAAGATCCTCTGGGTACGGAATCATGAGCCTGAAAACTTTGCGAAATGTGCGCATATCCTGCTCCCGAAGGACTATATCCGCTTTGTGCTGACCGGTGAATTCGCAACGGAGGTCTCCGATGCATCCGGTATGCAGCTGCTCGATATCCCGAACCGCTGCTGGTCGGATACCGTGCTGGAAAAGCTGGACATTGACAAAAATCTGCTTGCAAAGGTCTATGAGTCGCCGGAGATTACCGGTACGCTGACCGCTGAGGCGGCGCGCCTGACCGGTCTCTGCGAGGGAACGCCCGTTGTCGGCGGGGCAGGCGACAATGCGGCTGCCGCGATCGGCACCGGCGTTGCGGAGGACGGCAAGGCGTTCACGACGATCGGCACGAGCGGCGTGGTATTTGCGCACAGCTCGCAGATCTCGATCGACCCGAAGGGCAGAGTGCATACATTCTGCTGCGCGGTCCCCGGCTGCTGGCACGTCATGGGCGTGACGCAGGGCGCAGGCCTTTCGCTGAAGTGGTTCCGCGACCTTTTCTGCGATGCGGAGAAGCATACCGCGAAGAATATGGGCGTGGATGAATATTATCTCATGGACAAGGAAGCCGAGCAGTCGCCGATCGGCGCGAACAGACTGCTCTATCTGCCCTATCTCATGGGCGAGCGCACGCCGCATCTGAATGCGAATGCACGCGGCGTGTTCTTCGGACTTTCCGCGATGCATCAGAAGCGCGACCTGCTGCGCGCCGTCATGGAGGGCGTGACCTATTCGCTGCGCGACTGTCTGGAGGTCTTCCGCGAAATGCAGATCGAGGTCGATGACATGATGGCCTGCGGCGGCGGCGGATCGTCCCCGCTCTGGCGGCAGATGCTCGCAGACCTCTACCGCTGCCCGATCCAGACGACGAAATCGAAGGAAGGGCCGGCGCTCGGCGCGGCGATCCTTGCAATGGTCGGCACCGGCGCATATGCATCCGTTCCGGAGGCCTGCCGTGCGATCATCGCGGCGGACAAGATCTGTCAGCCGGATGAGAAGGCGGTGCCGGAATATGAGAAGTATTATCAGCTCTACCGCAAGATCTATCCGTCGCTCCGTGAACGGTATCAGGAGCTTGCGGCGCTATGAGTGAGCCGGCGGTAAGGGAGCGGCGGGATCTGCTGCCCGTGCTGACCGTCTATTCCGTGATCTTCTACGGGATATGGGCGGTCTGGGCGCTGCTGATCCGTCCGGCATACCGGAATGCGTTCGGTGAGACGCTGCTGCCGGAGCTTTGCAGCTCGGCCGTAAAGGTGCTGATCTGGGCGGTGCCGGCGCTGCTGCTCGTGAAGCGGTTTGAGCCGGAGATGACCGTCGGCCTGCGGCAGATGTTTACGCAGAAGGTGCCGCTGAAATGGATCCTGTTCTGGACGCTGCTCTTTGCGGCGATCAGCGGCGGCGAGCGTTTGATCGCGCTGCTGCGCGGCACGCTGCATATCAATCCCGCGTTTTCGATTGCGAGTCATCAGTGGCTGCTGATCGTCGGCATCACAGAAGAAGCGGTGTTCCGCGGCTGGCTGCTCAATGCGACGGCAAAGGACGAAAAGGACTGGAAGCCGATCGCGGTCAATGCAGTGATGTTTCTCTGCATTCATTTTCCGGGCTGGATCAAGAAGGGGATGTTTGTCAGCGCGTTCACGGGCTTCGGCTTTTTGTCGATCATGTTATTCAGCGTTCTGGCGAGTGTCTGCTTTCTGAAGCATAAAAATCTGCTGCTGCCGGTCTTCCTGCATATGCTCTATGATTTCATCCTTGAATTCTGGCTTGTCTGAGGAGAAGCACAGTATGGAAGCGCCGCAGAAATACAGAATACTGAACCGCGACACCTGCAAGTATCTGGCGATCTTCCTCATGTTCTGGGGACATCTGTTCGCGTGGGTGACGCTTATGCGGAATCCGGAGGCATCCGTGCCATATTTGCTGATGCCGCTCTGGATGCGCATTGTTACGCATTTTTCGATCTTCTGTCCGCCGGTGATGTTTTTCTTCATCGCGGACGGCTGGAAATACACCCGTGACCGCAGAAAATATGCGCTGCGGCTCGGACTGTTCGCGCTGATTACACAGCCCTTTGACTGGCTGATCTTTCAGCCGGTTTACGGCTGGCGGCAGATGAATATCATGTTCACGCTGCTGCTCGGTCTGCTGGCGATCATGGCATGGGAGAGCGGGCGGAAACTCTGGCAGCGTGTCCTGCTGATTCTGGGATGCGCCGGCGCTTCGGTGCTGCTCTGCTCGGACTGGATGATCTTCGGCGTGCTTTTCATTCTGTTCCTGCATATCTTCCGCGGGCAGCCGAAGAAGCGCTTTGCGGCCTATCTGATCCTCACACTGCTCTGGCTGGAAATCAGCTTCATCGGTGCGGAAATGAATGCGGGATTCTGGCTTGACAAGGCGCTCGACCTCGCCGCGATGCTGGCGGCATATGCCTGCATGACCGTCCTTTACAACGGCAGAAAGGGCAGACATCCGATTTTTGCAAAATGGTTTTTCTATGCGTTTTATCCAGCGCATTATCTGATAATCTGGACACTTGAGCGCGTGACGCGCTGAACGGTCCGTTCCGGAGGAAACTATGAGAGAGGCTACCGTTACCCGCAATACGAAAGAAACAAAGATCACCGTCACCGTCCGGCTTGACGGCAAGGGCGAGAGCGAAATCGCGACCGGCATCGGGTTCTTTGACCATATGCTCACGGCGATGTCGCGGCACAGCGGCATCAGCATGACCGTTCATGCGGACGGCGATCTGTATGTGGACGGACATCACACCGTCGAGGATACCGGCATCGTGCTCGGTCAGGCGCTGAATCAGGCGCTCGGCGACAAATCCGGCATCGCGCGCTACGGCAGTGCCTATATCCCGATGGACGAGGCGCTGTCCTTCTGCTCGCTCGATCTCTCGAACCGGCCGTTTGTCGTGTTCCGCGGCGAATTCACGAATCAGATGATCGGGCAGTATGATGCGTGTCTGACGGAGGAATTCTTCCGCGCACTGGCGGTCAATGCCGGCATCACGCTGCATCTCGATATGTGCTACGGCAAGAACGATCACCACAAATGCGAGGCGCTGTTCAAGGCATTTGCACACGCGCTGAAAGCGGCTGTGAAGGAAAACGAGGATGGCACGGTGCTGTCAACGAAAGGAGCACTCGGATGATCGCGGTCATTGATTACGGCGCAGGCAATCTGTTTTCGGTCTGCAATGCGCTGAATTATCTGAATATTGCGCACTGCGTCACAAAGGATGCGGCGGAGATCGACCGCGCAGATGCGGTGATCCTGCCCGGCGTCGGCGCATTTCCGGCTGCAATGGCTTCGCTGGAGGCGACAGGACTTGTCGGGACGATCCGCGAAAATGCGGCGCGCAAGCCGCTGCTCGGTATCTGCCTCGGAATGCAGATGCTCTTTGAGCGCTCCGACGAAAACGGCGACTGCGATGGACTGGGGCTGATCCCCGGCGAAGTGCATCTGATCCCGTCGAAGCGCGTCATCATCCCGCATATGGGCTGGAACGAGCTGGTCATCACGCAGGAATCGCCGCTGCTCAGCGGGATCGAACTGCCGCTCTATACATATTTTGTCCACAGCTATCAGGCGTTCTGCGATGACAGCAATATCATTGCATACTGCGATTATGACGGCAAGGTGCCGGCGCTCGTCACGGACGGGAAATTTGTCTTCGGCGCACAGTTCCATCCGGAAAAATCCGGCGAAAAGGGACTGATGATGCTCCGGAATTTTAAGAGGACGGCAATATGATTATTTTTCCTGCGATCGACATTATCGGCGGACAGTGCGTGCGGCTCGTCAAGGGCGACTATGCAACGGCACAGAAGGTCGCGGAGGATCCGCTGGAAACGGCAAAGCAGTTTGAAGCGGCCGGTGCCGAATGGATTCATATGGTCGATCTGGACGGCGCAAAGGCGGGCTGTCCGGTCAATACGGAAATTTACCGCAATATCGCGCAGAATACGCATCTCAAGGTTGAGGTCGGCGGCGGCATCCGCACGCTCGAAACGATCCGGGCGTATCTGGAGCTCGGCATTGCCCGCGTAATTCTCGGCTCGGCGGCGCTGAAAGATCCGCAGCTTGTGGCGGATGCGGTACAGCAGTTCGGCGCGGAGAAGATCGTTGTCGGGATCGACGCGAAAAATGAAATGGTCGCGGCGGAGGGCTGGCTCGAAACGAGCGAGGTCCACTACATCGACCTTGCAAAGGAAATGATCCGCATCGGCGTGACAACATTCATTTTCACGGATATTTCCAAGGACGGCACGCTCTCCGGCGTCAATGCGGAGCAGCTCCGGAAGCTCGCGGAGGCGACCGACGGTCAGTGCAATATCGTCGCATCCGGCGGCGTCCATACGATCGACGATATCGTGATCTGCCGCGATCTCGGTCTTTACGGCACGATCGCCGGCAAATCGCTCTATCAGGGAACGCTCGATCTCAGGGAGGCGATCGCGGCGGCGGATACGCTGAAGATCCGCCCGATGACGATCGACGATTACGATGCGCTCTATGCGATCTGGACGGCCTGCGGAAACGGGCTCAACAATCTCGACGATTCCCGCGAGGGTATTGAAAAATATCTCCGGCGCAATCCGACAACATCCTTTGTCGCGGAGGACGGCGGCGTGATTGCCGGCGCGGTGCTCTGCGGACACGACGGGCGCAGGGGCTATATCCAGCATATGTCCGTTTCGCCGCTTTACCGGCGGCGCGGCATCGGCAGACGGCTCCTCGATGCAGCCCTCGCCGCGCTGAAAGCGGAGGGCATCAACAAGACGGCGCTGGTCGCATTCCGGAAGAATGCGCTCGGCAATGCGTTCTGGGAGAGCATGGGCTTCGGGCTCAGGGAGGATCTCAATTATCGGGATCTCGCACTGGCGGAAATGGTGCGCTTCGATCCCGAATACTGATAAAGGAGAGCAAGTATGCTTGCAAAAAGAATTATTCCGTGTCTCGATGTCCGCCACGGAAAGGTCGTCAAGGGCGTGAACTTTGAGGGCGTGAAGGATGTCGGCGATCCGGTCGCCTGCGCAGCGGAATACAACCGGCAGGGCGCGGATGAGATCGTGTTCTATGACATTGTTGCATCGCATGAGGGGCGCGGGACATTCCTCGATGTCGTGCGCGATACCGCGAAGCAGGTGTTCGTCCCGCTGACGGTCGGCGGCGGCATTTCGTCCGTTGCGGATATGCGCGAGACACTGCGCGCCGGTGCGGATAAGATCAGCATCAATTCCGCGGCGGTCAGAAATCCGCAGCTCATTTCCGACGGCGCGGAGATCTTCGGCTCGCAGTGCATCGTCGTCGGCATTGATGCCAAGCGCGACGGCATGGGCGGCTATACGGTCTACGCAAACGGCGGCCGCATCGACATGAAGGTCGATCTGCTGCAATGGGTCACGGAGATCGAGCAGCGCGGGGCAGGGGAGATCTGCCTCAATTCGATCGACACGGACGGCGTGCGCGGCGGCTTTGATCTCGAAATGCTGAAAGCAGTCTGTGCGCGTGTGAATATTCCGGTGATCGCGTCCGGCGGCGCGGGAAAGCTCAGCGATTTTGCGACTGTTTTTCAGGAGACGGATGCGACTGCGGCGCTCGCGGCATCGCTGTTCCATTTCGGTGAGCTGACGATCCCGCAGGTCAAGGCGGACTGCCGCAGCAAGGGCATCGCAATGCGGTGATTGGCGGTGAGTCTGACAAAATGAGAGATTTTCTGATTGCAAATGCGGTTCCGGTCATCGCGGGAATTGCCGTGCTGGAGCTGATCCTCACGGTGCTGCTCGCGGTCTGCTTCGGAAAGAAAAAATCGGTCACGGTTCTGCTCATGGCGCTGATCGCGCTGGGACTGACCTTTGATGCGGCGGTCATGGCGCTCGGCAGCGTGATGCCGGAGGGACTGCTTTCCGTGCTGAGCCGTGTGCGCTTCATCGGCCACGGCATCCTGATCCCGCTGAATATCGCGCTCTGCGGTTGTGTGCTGGACTGGCAGGGCACGAAAAAGCAGACGGTTCTCTGGATCATCACGGCGGTCGTCTGTGTGCTAGGCGCGGCAAGCGGCATTGCGCGGCAGACGGAGCTGCGCGAGCTCGGCGGCATCGTCCGCTATGCATCAGTCGGCGCACCGGTCTGGGCGGAGAAGATCAACCGCGTGCTGTCCTTCGGCACGGTGCTTCCGCTGCTTGCGGCGGGCATCGGCGTCATCATCAAAAAGAAGAATCCCTGCATTTTTCTTGCGGCATTTCTGATGTTTGTATTCTCGGCGCTCGGCCCTGCGACCGGCAATGCCGATCTGATCTTCCTCATCAGTATGTTCGGTGAGCTGCTCATGGTGCTGTTCTTCCTGCTCCATGCGAAAACTGCCGTGCGGGACGGGGATGCATAAAGGACTATGAACATGAAAACAAGGATCATCTGCCATGCCGCTTACTGGCATTGGCTGCATCTTCCGCTGGAGGATGTGCGATATACAGCGCGGGGCATACCCGCTTCCTGACTGAAAAATCACCCGCAATGCGGAATCATAAAGGAGAATGAATATGACTGTTTACGAAGAACTCAAGCGCAGAGGTCTGATCGCACAGACCACCGATGAGGCGGAGATTGCCGAGCTCATCAACAACGGCAAGGCCACCTTCTATATCGGCTTTGATCCGACCGCGGATTCCCTCCATGTCGGTCACTTCATGGCGCTCTGCCTGATGAAAAGAATGCAGATGGCGGGCAATAAGCCGATCGCACTGGTCGGCGGCGGCACCGGCATGATCGGCGACCCCTCCGGCAAATCCGATATGCGCAAGATGCTCACACCGGAGACCATTCAGCATAACTGCGAATGCTTCAAAAAGCAGATGGCACGCTTCATCGACTTTTCCGACGGCAAGGCGCTCATGGTCAACAACGGCGACTGGCTGCTCAGCCTCAACTATGTTGATGTGCTGCGTGAGGTCGGCGCCTGCTTCTCGGTCAACAGGATGCTTTCCTTCGAGTGCTACAAGCAGCGCTGGGAGCGCGGCCTGACATTCCTCGAATTCAACTACATGATCATGCAGAGCTACGATTTCTACAAGCTGTTCCAGGATTACGGCTGCAATATGCAGTTCGGCGGCGATGACCAGTGGGCAAATATGCTCGGCGGTACGGAGCTGATCCGCAAGAAGCTCGGCAAGGACGCCTATGCCATGACCATCACCCTGCTTCTGAATTCCGAGGGCAAGAAGATGGGCAAAACTTCTTCCGGCGCGGTGTGGCTGGATCCCGACAAGACCTCGCCCTACGAGTTCTACCAGTACTGGAGAAACGTCGACGACGCGGACGTGCTGAAGTGCCTCCGGATGCTGACTTTCCTTCCTCTGGAGCAGATCGACGAGATGGATGCCTGGGAGGGGAGCCGGCTTAACGAGGCGAAGAACATCCTTGCCTACGAGCTCACCGGCCTTGTGCACGGCGAGGAGGAGGCCGCAAAGGCAAAGCGCGGCGCCGAGGCCCTGTTCTCCGGCGCCGGCCCGGATATGAATGCCGCGGATCTTCCCCTTACCGAGCTTACGGATGCGGATCTCGGCGAGGACGGCACCATCGATATCGTCGGACTCCTGGTGAAGGCAGAACTCAATTCCTCCCGTTCGGACGCAAGGCGCGCGGTGGAGCAGGGGGGCGTAACCGTGAACGGTGAAAAGGTCACGGACATCCATGCCTCCTACACAAAGGACGACCTGTCGGCGGGACTCCTCGTCAAGAGAGGAAAGAAGAACTTCCGCAAGGTGACCATGTAAGGAAGCTTCTGAACATATAGTGTTAACAATAACGGCCGGATAAGCGAAAAGCTTATCCGGCCGTTATATTTCTGTGCGCCGTATCCTGGCCTGCTGACTTTTGCTATTCCTCCGCGGCTTCGTCTTCTTCCGGGACGGCTGCAGCTTCGTCCGAAGCCTCCTCCGGGATGGCCACCGCCTCATCCGAAGCTTCCTCATAGTGGATGTCCAGGCCTTCGGGCGTCTCTCCGTGCAGGAAGGAGACCAGATACCGGAGGCGGACCCCGACGATGTCGTAGTACTGTCCGGCGTAGTCGAAGGCAGCCTCATCGAAGGAGGAGGGATCATCAAGAGCCAGGTGATACTGCTCCGCGGCGAGATCCATGTACTTTGCCGTTTCCTTTGTCATTTCGCCGGCGTTCACGAACTGTTCCGGGACAGGGATGCTTACAGCATCGTCGCACAGCTGTTTCATCCCGTCAATCGCGGCGAGCAGCTCCTCCCTTGCGGAGGGAGAGGATGCCTCAATGACGTCCAGGTCGCTCATCTGGTCGGAAAGATTGTCAAAAAAAGTGCTCATCGCTTCCCTGTAGGCCGCAATTTCGCTGTCTTCACTGCTTCCGCAGGAGACGGTAACGGAGAGAAGGAGGATGAGGGACAGAAGAAGGATCAGTTTATTTCTCATCTTAAGTTAAACACAGGTAACAGGAAGAATTGCAGGGTTACGCCTAATATGATAACATAGCAAATTAACGATGTCGCACATATTTTTGGACACAGAGAGGGACCGGCATATGAACGCAGCTGACGCGGCAATAAAGTGCCTCGAGAAGGAACAGGTGGAGTACGTCTTCGGCTATCCGGGCGTGGCAATATGTCCTTTCTTTGACAGCATACTTGATTCGGAAATCAGGACCGTGCTGGTCCGTCAGGAGCAGAACGCCGCACATATCGCAAGCGGTTATGCGCGCATTTCGGGAAAGACCGGCGTAGTTGCCGTAACCAGCGGTCCCGGTGCGGAAAACCTCATCACGGGAATTGCGACGGCCTTCGCGGACAGCATCCCGCTTGTCTGCATCACAGGCCAGGTCGACAGCCGGCTCATGGGTTCCGACGTGTTCCAGGAGGCCGATATCTCCGGAGCGGTCGAATCCTTCGTCAAATACAGTTACATCGTGCGGAAGGCCCAGGATGTCCCGCGAATATTCAAGGAAGCATTTCATATCGCATCCACCGGCCGGAAAGGCCCGGTGCTGATCGATTTTCCCATTGATATCCAGAATGACACGGTAAGCAGGTTCAGCTACCCCGAGACACTCAACATGCGTACCTACAAGCCGACGGTAAAGGGCAACACCGCCCAGGTCCGCAAGGTGGTGAAGGAGCTTCAGAAGGCGAAAAGGCCTGTGCTCTGCGTGGGCGGGGGCGTGCACTTAAGCGGCGCCGTGCAGCTGATAAGAAGTTTTGCCCATGAGCATGCCATCCCGGTGGTCTGCACGATGATGGGGCTCTCGGTGATGCCGACAGATGATCCGCTGTTCATCGGAATGGTGGGCAACAACGGGCAGGATGCCAGCAACCAGGCAATGAACCTTGCCGACCTGGTGATTGTGGTCGGCGCCCGCGTCGCGGACCGGTCTATCAACCGCCCCAATCTCATCACGGAGAACAAGACGCTGGTCCATATTGATGTCGACCCTGCGGAGATCGGCAAGAACGCCGGACCGAACATCCCGCTGGTCGGCGACATACAGAGCATCTTCGAGGATCTCTCCGCGGAGGAGATCACGGCGGATTTCTCCGAGTGGGCTCTGGAGCTTAAGGAGCTCAGCCGTAAGGACGAGGAGAAGCTTGAGGCAGAGGGGATGAACAGCGCAGGCGGAGAAGTCCGGCCGCTGGCCTTCGTCCGAAGGCTCTCCGAGGCGATGGAGGGGGACGGCATCTATGTCGCCGATGTCGGTCAGAACCAGCTCTGGAGCTGCAGGGGCGCGATGATAAAGGACGGAAGGTTCCTTACCTCCGGCGGCATGGGAACCATGGGTTACTCCATCGGAGCGGCCATCGGGGCGAAACTTGCCGCTCCCGGAAGGCAGATCGTGGCGGTCTGCGGCGACGGCGGCTTCCAGATGACCTTTATGGA
>CAMOOV010000024.1 GCA_946621745.1 uncultured Ruminococcus sp. | reverse complement strand
AATTTCAAAGCAGCGGGGAGCGGAGATATCCTCCAGATTGATGCCGCCGAAGCTGCCTGCGATCAGGGCAACAGTCTTGCAGAACTCCTCCGGATCCTTCGTACCGACGCAGAGCGGAATTGCCTGCACCCCGCCGAATTCGGAAAAGAGCGCACATTTGCCCTCCATGACCGGCATTGCTGCGAGCGGACCGATATCACCGAGACCGAGGACTGCCGTACCGTCCGTGATGACCGCTACGAGATTGGCTCTGCCGGTCAGATCATAGGACAGCGACGGATTCTTTTCGATTTCCAGACACGGACGCGCAACACCCGGTGTATATGCGATCGAGAGCGCTTCCTTGTCCTTGATCGCGACCTTCGAGCGGATATCGAGCTTGCCGCCCCATTCCTGATGCGCTGCGAGCGCCTGTTCCATAATATCCATTTTGATACACTCCTTCACAGATTTGGAATACTGTTCTATTATAGCATAAATCGGTAAAAAGTGCAAGGAATACGGAAAAATAAATTGAACCGTTCCGTATCCTGATCTCATATTGCAGGCCGGCGCTGCCGGCTTATAGCATAAATCGGCGAAAAGCGCAATGGATGGAAGCCGCATTCCGGCAGATCGAATAAACAGAAAACTTTCCGCATTAAAAAACAGATTCCCATGCATAATCCGCCCGCATCTGCAAATACTGTACCTGTCAGCAGACCGAACGGCCTGCGCAGTCCGGAAGACGGAACCGCACCGGCCGGACTGCTGCGAATGCGGAATGGAGAATTATCATGGCACAGCAAAACGCACCGCTCTGGCGCAACGGCCAGACACCGTCCTCCTCCGGTCAGGGCTCTGAGAGCACGCCGGAAAGACAGGCTCAGCAGCAGAATCAGAAAAGCGAAAAGCAAAAGCGCAGCCACTGACAAAGAAAACCGGAGACGCAATGTCTCCGGTTTTCGCGTTATTCATATGAATCAGCCGATCACGCGGACGCGGATCACGCCGTCGATCGCCTTCATGCCCTCTGCGATTGCAGCTGCATCGGCGCCGGTCACATCAATCATGGTGTATGCATAGTCCTTGCGGCTTGCATTGACCATGTTCTCGATGTTTCCGCCCGCATTGCTGATCGCGGTCGTCAGCGAAGCGATGACACTCGGCACATTCTTGTGCAGGATGCAGATCTTGCTGCCGACAGCATTCATCTCAGCATTCGGGAAGTTGACGCTGTTCTTGATGTTGCCGTTTTCGAGGTAATCCACAAGCTCCTTTGCTGCCATTGCTGCGCAGTTGTCCTCTGCTTCCTCTGTCGATGCGCCCAGATGCGGAATTGCGATGACGCCCTCCATACCTGCGGTCTTTGCGTTCGGGAAGTCGGTGACATACTTGCGCACCTTGCCGGACTTCAGCGCTGCTTCCATTGCCTCGTCATCGACAAGCAGGTCGCGCGCAAAGTTCAGGATGATCACGCCGTCCTTCATCATAGCGATCGTGTCAGCATTGATCATCTTCTCGGTCGCAATGTTCGGATCCGCATTCTTCACGAGCGGGGTGTGAACGCTGATGATATCGCAGTTCTTGAAAATCTCCTCGCGGGTGTTGACATGATGGATCGCACGGGAGAGATTCCATGCAGCCTCAACAGAAATATACGGATCGCAGCCGTAGACCTCCATGCCGAGGTGAATTGCAGCATTACCGAGCGGGCCGCCGATCGCGCCCAGACCGATGATACCGAGCTTCTTGCCCTTGATCTCGGTGCCGGCGAACTTGGACTTGCCTTTCTCGACCATCTTTGCAACGGTCTCCTCGGTCTTGATCGTCTGCACCCAGTTGATGCCGCCGACGATATCGCGGGAAGCGAGCAGCATACCGGCGAGCGCCAGCTCCTTAACGCCGTTTGCATTTGCGCCCGGTGTATTGAAGACAACGATGCCTTCCTCTGCGCAGCGGTCAAGCGGGATATTGTTGACGCCGGCGCCTGCTCTTGCGATTGCGAGCAGATTGTCGCCGAATTCCATTTCATGCATCACGGCAGAACGGACGAGAATCGCATCCGGATTCTCAACCGTATCCGCAACCTGATAATTCTCGCCGAGCTGAGCCAGTCCGACGGGAGAGATCTTATTCAATGTCTGAACCTGAAACATTTTGAATCTATCCTTTCACAATGTATTAAGTCGTAAAGAAAGCCACAACGGCAAGAGCAATTCCGCAGAGCGTCAGGCCAATCCCTGCCAGAAGCGGTGTACTGACCTGAAGCGGCTTGCTCGCGAGCGGATGACCGACCAGAAATGCCTCGCGCGGATCATCGCCGAAATATTCGACTGAGACCCTGCCGCCGAGATCCAGCTCCGGATACTTATTGAATGCATCCTTCGGGATCTGCGCATACAGCGGAACAACCTTTGTAACACCGTCCGGCAGCGTGATGCTGACCAGAGGATTCACAATGCCGACTGCTGAATACAAAGCCTGATACATCAGACCGTGCGCACGCGCCGTCTGATGCCCGACGACCTCGCCCTCCGTGAAATTCCTTGAGCCGTATCTCGTTTTCTGTTCGCGGATGCCGTAAGCAAGCAGCCCGACACCCGCGACCAGAAACACAAACATATAGATCATTATGCGTTTTCAGCTTCGAACTTCTTCATGAATTCGACGAGCTTCTGAACGCCCTCGATCGGCATTGCGTTGTAGATCGAAGCACGCATACCGCCGACGGTTCTGTGACCCTTGAGGTTCTCGAAGCCTGCTGCCTTTGCCTCAGCAACGAACTTCTTGTCGAGCTCCTCATTGCCGGTGACAAACGGAACATTCATGAGAGAACGATCCTTCTTCTCGACAGTACCCTTGAACAGCTTGCTCTGATCGAGGAAATCATAGAGGATCTTTGCCTTTGCCTCGTTGTGCTTCTTCATGCCCTCAAGGCCGCCCATCTTCTTGATCCACTTGAACACCTTGCCGCAGATATAGATGCCGTAGCAGGGCGGAGTGTTGTAGAGGGAATCATTGTCAGCCTGAATCTTCCAGTCGCACATGGTCGGGCACTGCTTGAATGCAGGGCCGTCAGCGATCAGATCCTCGCGGACAATGACGATCTGCACACCGGCAGGGCCGACATTCTTCTGCACGCCGCCATAGACAACGCCGTACTTGGAAACATCAATCGGCTCAGACAGGAAGCAGGAGGAAACATCCGAAACAAGGATCTTGCCCTTGGTATTCGGCAGCTGCCAGAACTTTGTGCCGTAGATCGTGTTGTTCTCGCAGATGTAGACATAGTCTGCATCCTCCGGAATGTCGAGGTCGGAGCAGTCCGGAATATAGGAGAAGGTCTTGTCAGCAGAGGAAGCAACTCTGACGACCTCGCCGTACTTCTCAGCCTCGGCAGCAGCCTTCTTTGCCCACTGGCCGGTGATGATGTAAGCAGCCTTGCCGTTCTTCATCAGGTTCATCGGAACCTCTGCAAAGACCAGCGATGCGCCGCCCTGAAGGAAGATGACCTTGTAGTTATCCGGAATGTTCATCAGGTCGCGGAGATCCTGCTCAGCTTCCTTGATGATCTGATCGTAAGCCTTGGAACGGTGGCTCATTTCCATGACGGACATACCGGTTCCGCGGTAATCCATCATCTCGTCTGCTGCTTCTTTCAGGACTTCCTCCGGCAGAACAGCCGGGCCTGCGCTGAAGTTGTAAACTCTGCTCATTGTAATAGCCTCCATATTAAATCGTATTCGGAAACTGAACCTGTGCGGGAGCGCCGTACAGATGTATTCCTATTGTATAGTATACTATGTTTTTCCGATCTTGTCAAGTGCATAGCGCAAACATTGTGAAAAAAATAACGATTTTATAGATGTTTCATAAGATCATTCGTCTTTTGTTAAGACTTTCTTGTGATAGCTGCGTTCCTTGCAGTGCGGACAGGTCATTTTCCTGCTGCGGCCGATATGCGGCGAGAAAATGACCTGTCTGTATTCCGGCACCCAGCGGTGTCCGCAGTTTTTGCACATATAGTATCCCGCCCTCTGCTCAATTTTCATTGAGATATGAAAACACGGAATCAGCTGCAAAAAGCTGACAGCAATCAGCACGACGCGCATCCAGTCAGGCATATTCATATAGGCTGCGAGTAAGTCCAGCACCAGCATGAGCGCGACCGATACACTGCACATGACAATCTCAGTTTGCAGCAGCATCCTGTCATTCTGCTCTTTTGCCTGACGCATTTCGAGCATAATCTTCTCTGCGGTTTCCTTGTAGTTATCCATAGCGATTCTCCTTCCGTTGAGCAGGTCATTGACAGTGATGCCCAGTTCAGCGCAGAGATCGAGCATGATCGAGGAATCCGGCATATTTTTTCCGGTCTCCCATTTGGATACGGCGCGGTCGGAGACATTCATTTTCTCCGCGAGCTGTGCCTGTGTCATGCCTTTCTCTTTGCGGCAGGCAGCGATGAATTTGCCGATCTGAATCTGATCCATGAATGTCAATTCCTTTCGTTTGATCGGGGCGGCGTCCCTCGCCGTCCTTGCTCAAAGTGTAGCACAAATCGCTGAAAATGTACAGGAACCGCTGGTTGAGTCACGCATCTGCGTTGTTTTTCTGCTTCAACTCCCGTGCCGCTCTGCGTTCCTCCGCCTCGCGCAGAGACATCGGACAGCCGCAGTAATCCTGCCGGTAGAGTTCATATTCCGCTGAAAGCGCGACTGACCGCGCATAGCCGCCGCGCTTTTTGAAGTCTGCCGGCAGATACCGGACGGATTCCCCTACCGCCAGCTGCTCGCCGCAGGCGTTGATGAACGGCGCATTCTTATGCGGGCTGACGGATAGCGTCGTGGTAAAATAATCGCAGCCGTAACGGATCGCCGCAAGCATCGACTCGCGCATCCGCTGTGCAATGCAGCGCTCACAGCGTTCGCCCATTTCCGGCGTATCCTCCGCGCCTTTGACCGCATCCCAGAACGGTGCATCGTCATAGGGCGGCGCAATCAGCGTGATCGGATGCGGATGTTCGATTTTATCGAGCAGCTGCTTCTGTGTTGCGAGCCGATGCTCATATTCCTCACGCGGCGCGATATTCGGATTGTAATAGAACAGCACGATCTCGAAATGCGGCACGAGCTGTTCCAGCACCGCCGTACTGCAAGGCCCGCAGCAGCTGTGCAGCAGCAGCTTCGGCACTGTGCCGGCAGGGATCGCTTCGATCTCCGCTTCCATTTCCTTATGATATTGCCGTTTCTCCACAGCCGTCCTCCATTTCTTCCGGGCATCACATTATAAGAAAAGGGCGGAAACCCGCCCTTTTCAGATTATTCAACAGAAAGCAGATAGTAGTAAACAGGCTGACCGCCGGAAAGCAGCGTGATTTCCAGCTTGTCCTTGAACTTATTGCAAAGCTGCTCATAAAGCTGCTGCGCCTGTTCCTCAGTCACATCCGCACCGTAGATCACAGTCACATAGCTTGAATCGCCCTTGACCAGCTTCTTCGTCAGCTTGTAGGCCGCCTTGTTGACTTCCTTTTCAGTGAACGAGAGCTTGCCGTTATCGAGCGCGAGGACTTCGTTCTTGCGGATCTTCTGGCCGTCCAACTCGGAATCACGCGCTGCGAATGTGACCGCGCCGGAGGACACCCGCTCGAATGCCTTTGTCATCTGATTGCGGTTCTCGCTGAGCGTTGCGGATTCGTCAAATGCCAGCATCGCGGAAATGCCCTGCGGGATCGTTCTGGTCTGAAGAACGCAGACATTGCGGTTCGCGAGGTTGATCGCCTGCTCCGCCGCCATGATGATATTTTTATTGTTCGGGAGGACGAAAACGGTCTTTGCCGGCGTCGCATGGATTGCACGGAGAATATCGTCCGTCGAAGGATTCATGGTCTGGCCGCCCTTGACGACCTGATCGACACCGAGATCGAGGAAGGTACGCTCCAGACCGCCGCCTGCCGCGACCGCCACAAAGCCGAATTCCTTTGTCGGCTCGACCGGCACATCACCCTGCTGCTTGACGATCTTCGCTTCTTTGACCTTGCCCTCATGCTGAATACGCATATTTTCAATCTTCGGCTTCGGCTCATTGATAAAGTGACCGAATTCGAGTGCCTTTGTCAGCGCAAGTCCGGGCGCATCGGTATGCACATGAACCTTGATGATCTCGTCATCCTCGACGACTACCACGCAGTCGCCGATCGTTTCGAGATAAGCGCGGAGCTTTGCACCGTCAACAGATGCATCATTCTTCTCGATGATGTACTCGGTGCAGTATGTGAAATTGATCTCGTCATCATACTGTGCGACTGCCGCATTGAAGTCGATCGACGGATCCGGCGCAGCGAATTTCGTCTCACTCTGATCCTCCGGCAGCGGTTCGCCGCGGAAGGATGCAAGCATTCCGCCGATGATGATGCAGAAGCCCTGACCGCCCGCATCGACAACATTTGCCTTTTTCAGCGCGGGAAGCATCTCTGTCGTCTGCTTCAGAACGGAATTCGCCTCGTCGAGAACGCCCTGCCAGAATGTCAGATCATCCGGATTCGTTTTCGCCAGCTCCTGCGCCTTGACCGCAGCCATGCGCGATACCGTCAGGATCGTGCCCTCGGTCGGCTTCATGACCGCCTTATATGCACCGGCAACGCCAAGCTCCAGCGCATTCGCGAAATCCTTGCAGCTCGCTTCGGTCAGTCCCGCAAGTCCTTTCGAGAATCCGCGGAACAGCAGTGATGTGATAACGCCGGAATTGCCGCGTGCGCCGCGCAGCATCGCAGATGCCGTAACATCCGCGACCTCGGAGACTGTGACATCATCTCCGAGCAATTCAAGCTGACGCTTGGCCGCGCTGATCGTCATGGACATATTGGTTCCGGTATCGCCGTCCGGCACCGGATAGACATTCAGTTCATCGACCGATCTTCTGTTATTGGTAATCAGGATCGCGGCATGGATAATTGCCGCTTTCAGTTGTTTTCCGCTAATCAAAATATGCTCCTCCTCTATCAAGCGCGAATGCCGTCGATATACACATTGATCGCAGCCGGCTGAATCCCGGTTGCCTGCTCCACGGCATAGCGTACCTTATTCTTGATGCTGTCGGTGATCGCATTCAGATTTGCACCGATACCGGTCACAATATGCAGATCAATCACAAGCTGATTATACCGCGTGCGCAGCCGGATTCCGCGGTGCATTCCGCCGGAGGACACTGCGGATTTCAAGGTCTCAAGCACTGAGAAGTCATTCAGGTCTGCAACGCCGAAGCAATTCGTGACCGTATGCTCGATCAGCGTATAGAGGAAACTCTTTGTAATGCGAATACTGCCTATATGGTTTTCAATAACGATCATATTCGGCACTCCTTTCTTCAAGGTCTCATTATATTATAGCACAAAGTCCGAAAAAAAACAAGAGGGAACGCCTCTATTTTTTGTCCGATGCAACAAGCAGCTAAAATCTGCGTATCTGCGAAGAAAAAGCGCCGCGGAGCATAATACTCCGCGGCGTTCTGTACATATATCAGTCAAGAATGAACAGCTCAATTCCGGGGAAGCAGGCCTCCGCCTGACGGATGAGGTGCGACGGAACCGCGACCATCGTGAGCGATTCGCAGTCCTCAAATGCATCCTCTTCAAGCTCCTGTACGCTGGACGGAATCGCAATGCTGCGCAGCTCCGAGCAGTCGGAGAATGCGCCGGAGCAGATCTTTTGCAGCGTATCCGGCAGGACAACTTCCTTGAGGTTTTCGAGTCCCGCACACGCACCAGGCCGGATCTCAATGACACCGTCCGGAACGATCAGCGTTTCCTCGTCATGATAGTGTTCTCTCCGCATCTGGCGGGTATATCTGCCGTCACCGACATCGAATTCCTCGACCGCTTCCTCCTCTGCTTCGAGCCATGTGATCTGTGCATCATCACCGAACAGTTCCTCTGCCTGCCAGTTCAGAGCCTGCGGCATGGTCACTTCTTTCAGTTCATCGCAGCCCTCGAATGCATCCGAAGCAATGTCCTTGACGGAAAGCGGAATGAAAATCTTTTTCAGGCCGACCGAATCAGAGAATGCTCCGCTGCCGATCTTGACGACCGTATCCGGCAGGATGACCTCCTCCAGACTGTCGAGACCGGCGCAGGATCCGGGTCGGATCTCGATATAGCCGGCAGGAATCTCCAATACCGCAGAGCCCTTGTAGTACTTTCTGCGTTCCTTCGATGTGAATTTGCCGTCTGCCGGAACATTGACAGCAGGCTTCGGCTCTTCCGGTGCGGGCTCTGCCGCGGCCGGTGCTGCCGGAACAGCAGGCGCTGCGGGTTCAACCGGAGCCAATACAGGGATGTCAGCAATCTGAGGCACGGATTCAGCCTGTGCAGGCTTCGGCGCGATTTCGTCAAATGCCTCCAGAACCGGCAGGCCGTCCGTAACCTGCGTCCGCGCAAAGAACGGTGCCACTGTCGGTTCTTCAATAGTCTCGTTGACCTCGGAGAGAGGCGGAAGCTCCGACGAAGCCTCACGAGCGGAATCCTCAGAAGTAAAGAGCGATGCTGCAACCTCTGCGAACGAATCATCCTCTGATACGGCGGTCTCTTCGGTCACTGTCTCCGTTGTCTCAGCAACTTCTGCCGCTGCTTCCTCGAACAGCTTGTCAACTGTCTCCGCGACATCCGGTATCTCAGCCGTTTCTGCGGATTCTTCGGTCACTGTCTCCGTTGTCTCGGCAACTTCTGCCGCCGCTTCCTCGAACAGTTTGTCAACTGTCTCCGCGACATCCGGTATCTCAGCCGCTTCTGCGGATTCTTCGATCACGGTCTCCGTTGTCTCGGCAACTTCTGCCGCTGCCTCCTCGAACAGCTTATCAGCTGTTTCCGCGACATCCGGAATCTCAGCCGCTTCTGCGGATTCTTCGGTCACGGATTCCGCGGTCTCAGCGACTTCTGCCGCTGCTTCCTCGAACAGCTTATCAACTGTCTCCGCGACATCCGGAATCTCTGCCGCTTCTGCGGGTTCTTCGGCCACGGTCTCCGCGGTCTCGGCGACTTCTGCCGCTGCTTCCTCGAACAGCTTATCGACTGTTTCCGCGACATCCGGAATCTCTGCCGCTTCTGCGGGCTCTTCGGTCACGGTCTCCGCGGTCTCAGCGACTTCTGCCGCCGCTTCCTCGAACAGTTTGTCAACTGTCTCAGAAACATCCGGTATCTCAGCCGCTTCTGCGGATTCTTCGATCACGGTCTCCGCAGTCTCAGCGACTTCCGCTGCTGCTTCCTCGAACAGCTTGTCAACTGTCTCCGCGACATCCGGAATCTCAGCCGCTTCCGCAGTTTCCTCGGTCACGGTCTCCGCAGTCTCGGCAACCTCTGCCGTCGCATCCTCAAACAATTTGTCAACTGTCTCGGCAACATCCGGAATCTCTGCCGCTTCTGCGGATTCTTCGGTCACGGTCTCCGCAGTCTCAGCGACTTCCGCTGCTGCTTCCTCGAACAGCTTATCGACTGTCTCCGCGACATCCGGAATCTCAGCCGCTTCCGCAGTTTCCTCGGTCACGGTCTCCGCAGTCTCAGCGACTTCCGCCGCCGCTTCCTCGAACAGCTTATCAACTGTCTCGGCAACATCCGGAATCTCTGCCGCTTCCGTGGCTTCTTCGGTCACGGCCTCCGCAGTCTCAGCGACTTCCGCCGTCGCTTCCTCGAACAGCTTATCAACTGTCTCCTTGACATCCGGAATCTCTACTGCTTCCGCAGTTTCCTCGGTCACGGTCTCCACAGTCTCGGCAGCTTCCTCTGCTGCTTCCTCGAACAGCTTGTCAACTGTCTCCGCGACATCCGGAATCTCTGCCGCTTCTGCGGATTCTTCGGTCACGGTCTCCGCAGTCTCGGCAGCTTCCGCCGCCGCTTCCTCGAACAGTTTGTCAACTGTCTCGGCGACATCCGGAATCTCAGCCGCTTCCGCAGTTTCCTCGGTCACGGCTTCCGCAGTCTCGGCGACCTCAGCCGCCGCTTCCTCGAACAGCTTATCGACTGTCTCCGCGACATCCGGTATCTCAGCCGCTTCTGCGGGTTCTTCGGTCACGGCTTCCGCAGTCTCGGCAACCTCTGCCGCCGCATCCTCGAACAATTTGTCAACTGTCTCCGCGACATCCGGAATCTCTGCCGCTTCCGCAGTTTCCTCGGTCACGGCTTCCGCAGTCACGGCGACCTCAGCCGCCGCTTCCTCGAACAGCTTATCAACTGCTTCGGAAATCTGCGAATCCGACGGAATCTCGAAGCTCGGATCGTCCTCGCTCCACATAATCTTCGCACGCGGGCATTCACGCAAAATCTCTCCGGTTCGATCCGCAAACATCTTCGGAATTACGATCTCCTCCAGATCCTGACAGCCGACAAATGCGCGGGCGCCGAGAAATTCCAGTGTCGGCGGCAATACAACCCGCTTCAGCCCGGAACACTCAACGAATGCTTCCGGATATACCGCACGCAGGCCGTTCTGACAAATGATCTCCTCGATCATCTTTGTACGAACAAACGCCTTTGTACCGATCATCTTCACAGTGTCAGAAATCACGAACCGCCGAAGTGCAGTTTTTCCGATAATGCCGTGATACATATAGGATGCGATCGCGAGATACCCCTGCGGCACGGTCATAGTTCCGTCCGTTACATCCAGTTCGGCAGCATCTCCGGAGGTCAGAATCCACGGGCAGTCTGCGGTCATCTGACGGATGCGGACAGGTCTTGCATTGCCGAAATATACGAGAATCGACGGTTCCCACATGAACAGAACTGCCGCAGCGTCGCGGTCAAATTCTTCCGGAAGGAATACATCGCGCAGCTTCTCGCAATTATAAAATGCAGCATAATCAAATTCCGTCAGTGCCTTCGGAACGGTCAGCGTCATCAAGCGCTGATTCTGCCCGAATGCATAACTGCAAAGCCGCAGCACACCGAGCGGAATCTCAAACTTCGTCTGATTGGACATTTCAGAAAGTGCAAGCGGTGCAATGACCGGATGCAGGCGCATCTCTTTCAGTCGCTCATTGAAATTCTCACACGCCTTGCTGATCTCAAGCGTAAACATTCTCTGCTCCGGCGCAGGCTGGAACGACGGCGCAACAACGGAAATGATACCCGGTGTCGGCTCATCGGCATACCGGTTATACTCGCCCTCTGTCCACTCAACATTGATCTTCACCGGGCCGTCAAAGATCGCCGGAAGCTGTTCTTCAAAGCGGCGCGGAATCGTCAGCATTGAAAGATTCGTACAGCCCGTCAGTGCACAATCACCGATCTCCTGTACCGAATCCGGAATGCGCAGAGATACAAGCGTATTGCAGTTCGTGAACGCATTTTCAGGCAGAGAGCGCAGATATTTCGGCAGACGAATCTGCTCAAAATTACACGGTGCCGCAAATGCATACGGGCCGATGTAGCTGACAGTATCCGGCAGCATCAGGCGGAACGGGCCGAGACAGCCGGTAAATGCATTCATTTCCACAATTTGCAGGCCGTCCTGAATCACGATATGCCGAACCGTTTCCAGCCCCGCGAATGCGTTTGCCGTAATGCGGCGCAGGCTGCGCGGCAGGAAAATCGTCTGGAGCGTATGCTCCGGCTCATCGGCACGAATATCCAGCTCTTTCGCGAAATTCGGTGCAATGGTCGTATAGCCCTCCGGAATTTCGAGCACATGATTCCGGACGGTCAGCTTCTTCGCCTTTGCCGGTGTCAGAATCTGATCGAACTGATCCATCAGCTCCGCGACAGACACAACACGCGGTCTGGAAAGGATTTTCTTCTTCGGCCAGTGCAGCTTGATTTCCGGACGGTACAGGAACAGCTCAACCGCTCTTTCATCCGGGAATCCTGCCGGCAGATAGACATCTGTCATACGCGTGCAGCCGGCGAAAGCATCCGGCTCGATCTCGGTCAGCGTAGACGGAATCTCAATCGCCATGAGACGCGGACAATCCCAGAATGCCTGCCGCTCGACACGGCGCACGCCCTCCGGAATTTCAAAGCGCTCACCGGCCTCCGCACCGCGGAACGAACGGTACGCAATGACCTTATAGTTCTTCAATGCGGCACTGCGCTCAACAGGGCCGGGCATCGGCTTGGAAATCTGATGTGTAAATACAGCATCCTGTTCGGGATATTCGCCGTCATGCGGCTCCGTAAAGGGCAGACTGGTGTCGAATTTTCCGAAGACAGGCGCGGGCTCCTTCGGTGCTTCTGCCGGCTCCTGTGCAGATGCAGTTTCCGCCTCTGCGGACGGCTGCTCTGCTGCCGGCAATTCGGGAGCGGGTGCGGGCGCTGCGGATGCTGCCGGTACTTCCTGTACCGTTGTCTCCGGAACAGCGGAATTCTGTGCAGCAGTACCCTGTACCGGTGCATTTGTCTGCACCTGCGCCGCTGAAAGCTCCTCGACCTTCTTCCGGATCTCCGTGACCTCCTCGGCAAGTCCGGTCAGGCCGCTGACGGAACCGACAGTTTCCGAAAGCTCTTCCACCTTCTCCTGCAATTCGGGGATCGCTTCGATCTGTGCCTTTGCTTCATTGAGCGTCTCAACCGTTTCAGCAGCCTGATTGAGCGCTTCGATCTTCTCCTGTGCATCATGAATCGCGCTGACAGTCTCCTGCAATTCGCCGACCTTATCAACCGAATCCTTCAATGCAGAAAGTTCCTCGACCTTTGCCTGCATATCGCCGATCGCTTCAACCTTTTCCTGCAAGCCGGAGATCGCCTCGACCTTCGCCTGCATATCGCCGATCGCTTCAACCTTTTCCTGCAAGCCGGAGATTGCCTCGACCTTCGCCTGCACATCGCCGATTGCCTCAACCTTTTCCTGCAAGCCGGTGATTGCTTCAACCTTCGCCTGCATATCGCCGATTGCCTCAACCTTTGCCTGCATATCGCCGATTGCATCGACCTTTTCCTGCATCGCATCGAGCTGACTGATCTTCTCCTGCGCAGCGGCAAATTCATCAAGCTGCTTCTGCATCGTCTCCAGCGCAGCAGCAGATTCCTGCAGCTTCTTCGCCGCATTGTAATCCTTCTGCATTGCTTCGAGATTCTTCTGCATTTCTTCCAGTTGCTCCGGTGTCATGCCGGAGGCCGGCAGTGAAGCGCTGTTCTTTGTCAGGCCGGCGATCTGTGCCTGCATCGAAAGGATGGTCTGCTCGATCTTCATCACATCCGCAGCGTCGGCAGTCTGCTTCTTCGCGAATGCAGACTGGATCGGTACATTGGACGGAAGATTGAATTCAACATTCGGGACTTTGTCAATATCGTCCTCGTCGATACGGAGATCCTCCGGATCCGGCAGCTCGCTGTCGTGCCAGACAGGCGGCTCGGAACCCTCATCCACCCATGTGATTGTGGGATTGGTCAGATCGCCGAAAATGCGCTTGGTCTGCTGCTGATCGTGGATGATTCGCGGCATATACAGTGTTGTAAGCAGCGGGCAGTTGCCGAGAGAGGACTGCGTCAGGGATTCGCAGGCAGGCGGAATATAAAGCCGCTGTAGCGAAAGGCATTCCCAGAAAGCACTGTTGCCGATCGACTTGACCGACTCCGGCAGGATCATGCCGCGCAGACCGGTACAGCCCGCGAATGCGCCGGCGCCGATCTTCGTGATCTTCTTGCCGAAGTGCACCTTGCGCAGCGATGTACAGCCGCTGAACATTTCATCGGAGATCTCCTCCAGGTCGGGCGGCAGCGTGATCTTTTCGAGATTCGGCAGATTCATGAATGCGCCTGCGCCGATCTTTTTGAGCGATGCGGGGAGCGTGATTTTTTTCAGTCCCTTGCAGCCTGCAAATGCACCGCTGTCAATATACTCCACGCCTTCTTCCACCACAAGCTCCTCAGCCGTCGTAATAAACGAGAATGCCTTCGGAGAGATAATTTTGATCGTTTTCGGAATCACGATCCGCTTGACATTTTTATTTGCAACACCGCGCATCGCGTGTGTCAGAATCACCTTGAAATTCGGCGGGATAATCAGTGTCCAGCTGTCATCTACCTTCAGTGTCGAGCCGGAAACGAGCGTCAGAATGCCGCCGACTTCATCCATGATGTGCTGCACTGTCTTTGTCTTTGAAGCAAACAAAACCTTTTTGCCGATATTCAGCTTCTTGCCGAAATTGACCGTCGCCTCCGGGCACTGGAAAAACAGTTCCATTGCAAGCGGTTCGGAGAAGTCCTCCGGCACATTGATTGATTCCAGCGCATTCAGATCAAAGAAGCACCAGCGATCAAACTGTCTGAGGGATGACGGAAGCGTCAGACTTTTCAGATTACTGGTATTTTTGAAACTGCGAACATAAAACGCATAGGATGAGATCCGCGTAATCCCCTCCGGTATCACAAGATCCTCCAGCTGAGAAAAACCCGCAAGTGCGCCGCTTGCGATCGCGGTATAATCTGACGGTATCTTCAGACTCCGCGTGTTGGTACGGATCAAACTCTTGGCATCCTCTCTGGTGAAAATGCGTTCTGCCATGTCGTTGCCTCCTTTATTGGAACAATAGTAACCATGTATCATACCAATTAGAATTATTATAACATTTTTTTGGATGGAATGCAAGAGGTTTTTGTGATTTTTTATGCTAATTTTTGAAAAGAAAAAGCACACAGCGGTTTGCCGTGTGCTTTGTTATCTAATTTATGAATTAGATTGCGAGATGCGCAATAAATCTCAAAATTCTCGCGATATCGTCCGTATCCTTCTTGCCGTCACCGTTTGTATCAGCGCGGCTCCGGCCGACTGACGAAAGCACTGCCTCCTGATCCTCTGCGATAAACCGTGCAAGCAGAACCGCATCCCGCACATCTATTTCATTATCCTCGTTAATGTCCATCACTCTTGCAGCCATAGAAATGCCTTCTGCAACAGTCACGCTCTCTGCCAGCTTGATCTGGCTGCCGGACGGTTCAAAACCGCCGATCTTCAGTGTATAGGTGCTGCCGATCGTAAGCGCAGGATCGGAAATCAGGATATAATCGAACTTTTTGTTCGGATTTCTGGAAAAAACCGCTTCCTCCGCACCCTCAGCGAACAGCTCGATACGCTGATCCTTGACCTGCTCCTCGGCCAGTGCCGCAAGCAGAACAGGCTGTGTATTATCGGCAACAATCATCTGTGCATCTGTCGCGGTCGCAAATACGGTTCCGCCGGTGATCTTCACAGCATTGCCGGCCGCTGTGCTCGCATTCGTCAGACCGCGGTCGCCGTTTGCCTTGAGCGTTCCGCCGCTGATCTCAAGGGCAGTTTCGCCCTGCACGGCATCGTTGGATGCTTTGATCTCTGTATCGCCGCCGGAAATCAGTACATTACCCTTTGTGGATTTCACACCGTCGCCGCCGGAATTGATATCGAGCTTTCCGCCCTTGATCTCCACAGATGTTTTTCCGCGGATTGCGTCACCGGCACCGGTCGTTTTTCCGTCGCCGTCATCTGTCCGGATTATAATATCGCCGCCTGTGATCTTGACATCATTATTGCAGTGCAGCGCGTGCTGATAGACAGCCTTGACGGTCAGCTTGCCGGTTCCTGCTTCGCCGCCCTTGATCGTGATATCGTCCTTTGCATAGATGACTGCGTTCGTATCGGCTGCATACGCGCCGCCGTCGGAAAGCGTATTCTCCGTACCGTCAACGAGGTTGATCGAGGTATTCTCCGCATTCATGACATATACAGGCGGAGCAGTCACACCTGTGATATCCACGCCGTTGAAGAAGATCTTGACCGTTCCGGGATCGGCAACCTCATCCGCGACATTGACAATAATCTGTCCGTCGGTGAGCTTGCCGGAAAATGCATAGGAGCCGGAGGCGGAAATCGTAATCTTCGCGCCGTCAACCGTCACATTCGCACCTGTCGCTGCTGCGGAAGTCTCATTCAGTGTGATCGTTGCTGTCATTGCATCTGCGGCCGTATCTGCTGCGGATACACCTGCTGCGGGCATTGCCGCCGTCATCATGCTCAGACTGAGCAGCAAAGCAGCCGTTCTTTTCATCTGTTTCATAAACAATCATCCTTTCACATTGCTTCAGTATCCTGATTCCCCCTGTCATCAGTTTAGCATAAAAAAGAGTGATTGTCAATCGAGGAATATACAAAAAGTCAATAATTCCGCAATTTTTGGGAAAATATTAGCAAAGATTTCAGATTTGCAGACGATTGTACAGTGTCGAAACGCTCCGAAGTATAAAAAGACAGCAGCATTTCTGCCGCTGTCTTTCTTCTGTACGCGGTTTGCCTCAGCTTGCCGGCGTAATGATCGCATCCCAGCCGGTCGGCTGCTTGGAAACGGTATTTGCAACATAATACATCAGAATATACTGCGGATCCTCAGCAGTAATCTTCATATCACCATTGACATCCGCGCCCCGCAAATAAGGATATTTCGTCTGGCTCTCAATGTCAGTTCCCGCAACAATCGCTGCATAAACAGTCACAACAGACTGTGCATCAACATTCGTGACTTCACCGGAATCATCCACATCACCCCGCAGAACATCCGGAGAATCGGATAGCTTCTGCATCTTTTCAGCTGTTGCTGCCGGAATGTATTTGCATTGCGCCAATGTCAGATTATCAAGCATATTACCGAACATCTTCGTCTTGGCTGCACTGCCGCCGATCGCATCGAGGACTGATGCAGCGATTGCTGCATGACCAAGCGGAGTCGGGTGAACATCCTTTTGCAGGATTTTGTCGAACAGCCAGCCGCCGCCTGCAAATGCCTCCATAATATCCGCAACCTTGCAATGATCCGGATCATTCTTCGCGAGATCACGCATCGCGTTATTCAGCTGCTCCTCATTGTTCGTGACATAGGTGAGCAGGGCGTTATAATTCTTGATATCATTCGCGGAATACTTGCGTTCAGTCAAAAAGCTCTCCGGCACCTCGAAGGGATTGTAGATCGTCTGAAAGATGATCTCTGCGTCGGGATTGAACGCGAGGATCTTCTGACCGATCACGGCATAATTGCCCTTTGCGGTGGATCGCGGCGTGCGAAGCGCTCTGGTCAGACCGGTGACAATCGTTTCTGCGCCCTGCTCCTTGACTGTCCGACGGAGCGTATCCATCATAGATTCGCCCTCTTTGGCGTATTCCTCAAAATAGCTCTTTGCAGGCTGCATCAGGTCATTGGATCCGATGCTGATGCAGATATAATCCGCTCCGGAAATCGCCGCCGCATTCGCAGAGTTATCAAGCACGGCAAGAAGATCCGCTGTTGTTGCACCGCTCTTTGCAAGATTCGTCACGGTACCGCCGAGGCTCGCCGCAAGATACTCATAATATCCGGATTCACCGGCTGCAAGTCCGTATCCGGCAGAGATGCTGTCGCCGAGAATGAGAATCTTCTTTTCTGCGGCAGATACATACATGGCGGCCGGCACGGAAGCGGCTGTCAGCACCGCAGCAGAGAATGCTGCGATCAGTTTTTTTGAAAAATGCTGCATTGTTTGTTCCTTTCTCCGGATAACCGGGATCGCGCCCGCAGTTCCGGTGCGGGCAAAAATAAAACTGTACCCATGCAGTCACGCTGCATGAGTACAGTTTATCAGATTTCGCCGTTTTTGTCAATGCCTATGCGCCGGAAAATACCGTCAGCACAGGATTTTGCTGCATTTTTACTGAATTACCGCAATTCCGTACAAAACAAATGTACCGTTATCCGCACTGGAGATCTCAACATTGAGCGTTTCGGAATTCGGCTGATAGTATCCGACATCGCCGTCCTGACCGCCCCATGTCCACTGGAGATTGGATGTGACCTTGTTGGTCTTGCCGTTGACACTGACATTCACCGTGCCCATGCCGCTCGAATTGGACTTGAACAGCAGCAGGATGCCCTTGCCCTCAACCGTAAACTTCAGCGGGTTATTGCCGTTCTTGCTGTAATTGAAGCTGCCGTCGCCGCCTCTTGTCCATGATCCCGCATTGAAATTCGGGAGCTTCGTGATATCGACAAGGTGATTGTTCGCATACTCCGCGCCGAAAACCTCAGTGGTCGGGATCTCATAGCCGTCGCTGGCATTCTCGCTGCGGAGCGCCTGACGGTAGTAGTAGCCGATGCAGTCCGCCATGATCTGATGACCGCCGTTGCCGGGATGCAGATTATCACCGCTGCCGAATTCGGAATTATAGTTGATATTGCCCTTACTGATCGCGCCCTTTGCGCTGATGACCGGAAGATCATAGTTCTGCGCAACCTTGACCATCCAGTCCTCGTTGCCGGAAAGATCGCCCTTGCACATCGTAATGATCGCAACAGCCGGTTCATTCTCCTGCATCAGGCATTTCTTCACGAGTGACTCATAGGATTTCTGGAAGCGGGCACCGCCCTGATCGTTGACTGCGAATTCAATGAAGATGATATCGCAATTCTTCGCAAAGATGTCATTATCCACACGCATATTGCCGACAACAGAGGAAGTGCCCGCCTTGCCTGCATTGACAAACTTGACATTATTGCCGGTGCCGAAGGTATTCTTGAAATAGTTGCCGGAGAGGTTGACAAAGCACTTGTCCGGTGAGGTCGAGGAGCCGCCCTCTGTGATCGAGCCGCCGATATAGCCGATCGTGACAGGCTCACCGGCCTGCGCCTTCGCGATCTTCTCGCGGACACGGTAGGTGTTGCCGATCCGGAGCAGGCCGCCCTGCAATGCCTTGAGGTTGCTTGCGGTCTCCTGATAGTTGTCCCAGTCGCCGCTGATATTGACCTCCGGCGCCGGAGGCGGGAAAAGAATCGCATTCTTCAGCAGCGAAAGGTCCGCCGCGTTGATGATCTTGTCATCATTCATATCCGCACCGGCTTCGATAGATTCTTCCTCGGTGATGAGGTATTTTGTGAGATACACGACATCTGAAACATCCACAGAGAGGTCGCCGTTCGCATCGCCCTTTTTGATGACTGACGGCGAACCCTTGACCACGACTGTATCCACATAGAAATCAGTCTTTGATTCTGTCGTCTCAACATAGATGGACAAATCGGTCGCGCCGTCCGGAACGGTAAAGGCGGGATTGGAGAGCACTGCCCATTCGCCGCTCTCAGCATCAACCAGCGCGATATCGGCATATTTCGTTGTTCCGCCTGCACTGTACTGCATGGAGAATTTCATGCTGACCGTCTCGCCGCTCTCCTGCAAAACTGCCGCCGAGATTTCATAGGTCTGTCCGGCCTTCATCAGCGAGGACGCGTCTCTGGATGCGCCCTGCCATGCAGCGGTTCTGCCGCTGACAAACAGACTGCATTCGCCCGAAGAGAAACGGTCGGATGTCCACTGCACCGCCGCGCC
>CAMOOV010000023.1 GCA_946621745.1 uncultured Ruminococcus sp. | reverse complement strand
ATATATTTGACCGTAAGTATCCTGCACCGCCAGCTCTGTGCGGTATTGCCTTAATCGTGTCATTATTGTCATTATAGCACACAACTCCGAAAAAAGCAAGTCGGAAGAAACAGCAAGGTACGGCACTTGTTTGCAAGATCTTTTAACAAACAGTAAGCGGATTTTGAGACCGGCTGTGCATTCTCATAGACTTCACATAGTGCTTTGCACGGCAATCTCGGCGGATTGAAAAATATATAGGCAACACCGCACAAAGCCCGCCTGACGACCGGAGCCCGGCTGGCAGCTTGGCAGCGCATCTGCTTGCATATTTTCCGTCATCTTGCCGGGCGTCAGCCCAGCGGCGTCATTTCTATACAATCTGACTGCGTATCTGCACCGCCGGCTCTGTGCGGTATTGCCTATACGAAAATCGCGCCGGATCATCAGCTCTAATTTTATAAGCGATTGCCGTGTCGGGCTCTGCCGACGGCTTGCATTTTCGGAGGGTTTGTGGTATAATATAAATTGAGTTTTTTCGATTGCGGGAGACAGAAAAATACCCGCGGAACAAAAAAAGGAGAATCACGATTATGCAGTTTATAGATCAGCTTCGCGAAGAGATCCGGCTGCACGGCGACATGGAGACCGATTTTCGCAGCCGCCGCTATCATCAGGCGCAGAATCTCGCCGGAAAATATGTGGACATGATCGAAGAAGAAGCGCGGATCGCCGCCCGCAGCGGCAACTATGAACGGCTGGAAGGCCGTGCGCTGATCTCCGGATTCATCGCCCTGAATGAAAAGGATTTCGATGCGCCGTTCGTCACGACTGAGCGCCGCAAAAAATTCATGCGGCATAAACAGTACATCATTGAGCTGGATCCGGACAATGAGCTTTTTGAGGTGTTCCTCTCCGCATTCCGGCGGCTCTGCGACTCCGAGAACATCATCTGTCATCCCTTTCAGGCACAGATCTCGGACAAGGACGGCAACATCTTTTATCATACGCTGCCGATGACACTGCGCAATCCCAAAAAAGAAAAGATCATTGCATACGGCTTTCCGTATCAGATCGAGTTTTGAGCGGAGGTGTAGGGTATGGATATGCAGTATCAGACATCACAAAGCAACTCTGACGGATTTGCCGCTGCACTGCGGCAGGATGCCGATGCGCACGCATCCAAGCAGATCAATGTGCAGAGCATCTATTTTCAGCAGGGGCGCGAGATCGCGCAGACCTATGTCAATATGATGAAAAGCTATGCGCGGCTCGATGCACAGTCCGGCCGGTATGAGCGGGAGGGCGATGCGCTTGTCGTCAAGGGCTTCTGCCGGATTGAGGAGGCGCATTTTGATTCGCTGATCCTCACGCGCAGCCGGAAGCAGAGCTTCTGGACGGCGCAGTGGACGGAGACCGTTTCGCTCCGGCAGAAGCATTCCGATCTGTTCGATGCGTTTCTTTCGAGCTTTGCGGAATTCTGCGCAGCGGAAAATATCCGGATCGGAAAGCTCTGTGCGCTGGTGCGGACAAAGGACGGCAAACTGGAGCAGCGAGATTTCCCGGCAGTCACTACGCTGCCGGAGTATACGGAAGCGATCGGCTTCCCTTATGAGATCAGATTCTGAGCGGCAGCAGGCCGCCAAACGGAGGTAAAAGCATGACTGCGCGTTTCACACCGGAAATGAAGAAAACGCATACGATCCTTGTGCCGGATATGCTGCCGGTGCATTTTCAGCTTCTCATCAGCATCTTAAAACCCTATGGCTATCACTGCGAGCTGCTGCGCACAGCGAGCCGCGCTGTGGTCGATGAGGGACTGAAGAATGTGCATAACGATACCTGTTATCCTGCGCTGCTCGTCATCGGGCAGTTCATGGAGGCGCTGAAATCCGGCCGCTATGATCCGAACCGCACGGCTCTGCTCATTACCCAGACAGGCGGCGGCTGCCGTGCATCCAACTATATCCATCTGCTGCGCAAGGCGCTCAAAGAGCAGTTTCCGCAGGTGCCTGTGATCTCGCTGAATTTCTCCGGTCTCGAAAAGGATCCGAAATCCGGCTGGCAGATGACGCCGGCGATCTTCCTGAAATTCCTCTATGCGGTGCTTTACGGCGATCTGCTGATGCTTGCCGTCAACCAGTGCCGCCCCTATGAGGTGCAGAAGGGCGCATCGGATAAGGTGCTGCACCGCTGGCAGAAGCGGCTGGAGAAAATGTTCCGGACGCGGGAATTCCTCAATACGAAGAAAAACTACAAGCGCATCCTCGACGATTTTGCAGCGATCCCCCGCACGGCGCGCAATAAGGTGCGCGTCGGCATCGTCGGCGAGATCTATGTCAAATATTCACCGCTCGCGAACAATCATCTGGAGGATTATCTGCTCTCGGAGGGCTGCGAGCCGGTCGTGCCGTCGCTGCTGGAATTTGTCATGTACTGCGCGGTCAGCACGGCGGTTGATGCAAAGCTCTACCGCTCTGTCAGCAAGCGCTCGATCATCAACGGCGCGGGCTATAAGCTGATCTATGCAATGCAAAAGCAGCAGATCAAAGCAGTGAAGCAGCACGGCGTTTTCGATCCGCCGCACGACTTTGAGCATCTCCGCGCCTGCGCAGACCGCTATATCAATCAGGGCGTCAGCATGGGCGAGGGCTGGCTCATCACAGCGGAAATGGCCGCACTCGTTGAGAGCGGGACGGAAAATATCATCTGCACACAGCCCTTCGGCTGCCTGCCGAATCACATCGTCGCCAAGGGCATGATGCGCGTCATCAAAAATGCATACCCGCAGGCGAATATCACTGCGATCGACTATGATCCCGGTGCGACGCGGGTCAATCAGGAAAACCGTGTCAAGCTGATGCTTGCCAATGCAAGAAAGCCGGAAGTATAAAATCCGAGGGATAACATGGAAAACAGCAAAACGCTCCCGAAGCCGCGTGCTTCCAAAACGCGAAAGGTCTATACACTGCATCTGATCGTGCGATGTCTGATCCTTGCGGCCTGTGTGCTGATCCTGATTTTTGATCCGTCACAGACCGAGGTGCTGGAGGGCTGGAATTTCTTCCGCCGCTTCACACCGCTGCATCTGCTCTGGCTCTCATGGATGCTGGATATGCTCTGGCAGCTGGTTCCCGTCAGAAAGCGCATCATCATCGCGCTCGGCTCGCAGAAGCATTTCCGCTTCCGCTTTCAGCCGCCGGACAAGGAGAATTTCAGCTATCAGGCGCTGCGCCGGCATATCATTGACACGACTAAGGCTGCGTATAAGGTCTTCGCAATCTGGGCGGCTGCGGTGGCGATTGTTTCGCTGCTCCGGTTTTTCGGCATCATCGACAACAACTGGCTGTTCATGATCACGATTGTGTTCTATGTCTGCGATCTGATCTGCGTGCTGATCTGGTGTCCGTTCCGGCTGATCGTCAAGGCGAAATGCTGCACGACCTGCCGCATTTTCAACTGGGATCATCTGATGATGTTCTCGCCGATGCTGATGATCAGCGGCTTCTATTCGCGGACGCTGCTGCTCATGGCCTTTGCGGACTGGCTGATCTGGGAGCTGTGCATCATGATGTATCCGGAGCGCTTCTGGGAAAATTCCAATGCGGCGCTGCGCTGCGCGAACTGCACGGACAAGCTCTGCACGCAGTACTGCGGCAAACGCAGCGCGAATGATACATAAGGCAGCACCGCACGAAACCTTGCCTGACTGACGGTGCGGCAGTGATTGTTGCGGCAAGATAATACAAATATCAGCGTGCGGGAGTGTGTCCGGAACGGATGCGCTCCCGTTTTTTTCGCCGGCGCCCGCGCAGAAATCTACGGAAAGCTCGAAACGGAACGGATTTTCATAAATCCTTAAAGAAGTCTTTATCTCTTGCCCTTGACAGCCGATTTCATAAGTATTATAATTATAGTGCGGAGCAGAATACACGGCTTCCGCAGAATAACGGAGGTTTGAAAATGGCAGCAAAAGGTGTGATAAAGGGCATCGCAGCGGTCGCCGTGATCGGCGCGCTCGGCGCAGGCGGCTGGTTTGCGTACCGGCATTTTATGCCGGAGCAGTCCGCACGGACAGAGAAGGTTTATGTGCAGCGCGTGGCAAATGTCAATGCGGCCGGTTCGGCAGATCTGTTTGCAAACTGCTTTTCCGGTGTGATCGTTGCGCAGAAAACGGTCAGTGTCAAATATGACACATCGAAAACGATCGGTGAAATTCTGGTCAGTGAAGGCGATTCCGTGAAAAAGGGCGATAAGCTGCTGACCTATAATATCGAGGCGATCCAGATCCAGATCGACACGGCGAAGCTGGAGGTCGAGGGCCTCCAGAATTCGATCCAGACCAATGAGGCGGAGATCGCGCAGCTCGAAAAAGAAAAGCGTGCGGCGACCGGCGATGCACAGGTCTCCTATACGACCAAGATCCTTTCGCTCCAGAGCGACAATGCACGCTCGGAATATGATATCAAAACGAAGAATGTCGAGATTGCAAAGCTCGAAAATTCTCTGAACAATGCATTCGTGACGGCACCGATCGACGGAACAGTCCGGGAGCTGAAGGACGGCAGCGCGGATCCGATGGGCGAGAATGCCGATGTCATTATGAAGATCACCGCGGACGGCGATTACCGCGTGCAGGGAACCTTCAATGAGCAGAATGCCATGAGCATCACAAAGGGTGCTGAGGTGATTCTTCGCAGCCGTGTGGATGATACGAGCTGGAAGGGCGAGATCTCGGACATTGACGAGGAGCCGATCTCGCAGGAGGATCCCTACGGTATGATGCGTTCCGATCCGATGACATCCTCCTCAAAATATGCGTTCTATGTCAAGCCGGAATCGCTGGAGGGCTTCCGTCTCGGACAGCATCTTGTCATCGAAATGGACAGGGGCGATGAGGAGGAAACGCGCACCGGTGTCTGGCTCTATGACAGCTTTGTCATGTGGGACGGCAAGGAGAATTATGTCTGGGCGAAGAATGACCGTGACCGCATTGAGAAGCGCATCGTGCAGATCGGCGAGCATGACGAGGAGCGCGGCGAATCCGAGATCAAGTCCGGTCTTTCGCCGGAGGACTTCATTGCGGTGCCTGCTGACTATATCGAGGCCGGCATGGGTACGACGACGAATATCTCCGAGGTAGAAATCCCGGAGGATGCGTCTGGGATGCCGGCAGATGACGCTTATCCCGCAGACGGCGCAGCAGGCGGCGAGGAGGCCGATTTCGATGCAGCCGGCAATCTGGTCTATACGGACGGGGAGGGCGATGTCTATACCTTTGATCCGGACGGCGAGCTGATCGACGGCGAGGGCAAGCTCTTTGACGAGGAAAATGCAGAGGCAGATGAAGCAGAAAACGAAGCAGAAAATGACGGCTGATGCAGAACAGGAGGAACGGTCATGGTTTTTGAACTGAAATCAATATATAAGGACTATATGCAGGGCAAGGAGGCTGTCCCTGTTCTGAAGGATATTACAATGTCTGTGGATGAGGGCGAATATGTCGCGATCATGGGACCCTCCGGCTCCGGAAAATCGACGCTGATGAATATTATCGGCTGTCTGGACAAGCAGACCAAGGGCGACTTCTTCTTTGACGGCGTGGATATTATGAAATGCTCGGACAAGGATCTTTCCGCGATCCGGAACGAAAAGCTCGGCTTTGTTTTTCAGAATTTCAATCTGCTGCCGCGGCAGTCGGCGCTGGAAAATGTGGAGCTGCCGCTGCTCTATGCAGGTGTTTCCATGCGGCAGCGCAGAGAGCGTGCAATGGAAGCCCTGAAGCGCGTCGGACTGGAGGATCGCATGAGCTTCATGCCGACACAGCTCTCCGGCGGACAGAAGCAGCGCGTTGCGATTGCACGGGCGATCGTCAATCAGCCGCGCCTGCTGCTCGCCGATGAGCCGACCGGCGCACTCGATACGAAATCCGGCGATCAGGTCATGGAGCTGTTCCGTGAGCTGAACGAGGAGGGCGTGACAATCGTGATGATTACGCATGAAATGGAGATTGCGAACTGCGCCAAGCGTGTTATGTTCATCCGCGACGGTCAGCTTCATAAGGGCGCATTCAATACCCGCATTCCCGCAGCAGAACAGCCGGCGGCAGATGCGGCGCAGACGGAAGCCGATGCGCCGGCAGCGGAGGAAACAGACGCATGAAAAAAGCAATCATTACGCTGCTCTGTATTGCAATACTCGGCGGCGGCGGTTACTTCGGCTGGAAGCTCTATGAGCGGAAACGGGACGAGAACAAGGTTGTTTCAGTCGTACCGGTCAGAAATATGGTGATGACCACACAGCTCTGGTACCGCAATGATGAATATTACGGCGGGATCGAAGCAGCGAATTCCCAGCGCGTATATGTAGATACGCAGAAGCTCGTACAGAGCGTGAATGTCACGCAGGGACAGCGTGTCAAAAAGGGTGATGTGATTCTGGAATATGATATGACGGTCGTGGAGCTGGAGCTTGCCCAGAAGGAAAACCGCGTCCGTGAGATCGAGCAGGATATTGTCATGCAGAAGAAGGAGCTTGCAAGGCTGAAGGGACTGCGTCCGGCGGAGGAGCGTCCGGCTTCACCGGACTATGAAATGCCGGAGGAGATCCCGGAGATGCCGGAAGAACAGCCTGATCCGGAGCCGCATTTTGAACCGCTGCATACGCTCCCGGAGATCGGCGCGGGCGTACAGCCTGTTTCCGGCACCGGCACCGCAGAGGATCCGCTGCTGTTCCTCTGCAATACGCGCAGCGTTGTCCGGAAATCCTTCCTCATGATGCTTGCAGGACTCGGAACGGATACGCACGTTTCGCTCTGTGTCTTTGACGACAGCGATCATTTCCTGTATCAGTGGCGCCTTTCTGCGTCAAAGATCGACACGGCAAAGGCAGAGGAATGGCGCGTGACGGACGGACTGATCTTCGATGAGAAGACCGGCGAGGTACTGGTCGATCCGGAGGGCGAGCTGAAAGCGCAGCTGTCGCTTTCGCAGCCGGATCTTTCCGTGCTGTACCCGGAGGAACCGGAATTGCCCGCCGAGCCGGAGCTGCCGCCGGAGCCGGAATATGTGCCGGAGCTGCCGGAGGAGCCCGATTACGGCGAGGATTATCTCTATCCGCGCAGCGAGCTGCAAAGCATGATCATTGCGCAGGAGGGACGCATCAAGCAGCAGGAGATCGCGCTGAAAACAGCACAGCTCACGCTGGAGACTGCAAAGAAGCAGAAAACAGACGGTAAGGTCGTTGCGGAGATTGACGGCATTGTCAAGAAGATCGGTTCTGCCTCCGGCGAGGAACCGGAAGAAATGCCGGAGGATACGGAAGAAGATCCGATGGCAGAGGAAGGAGACGCTGAATACGACGACGGCGCATTTGCCGTGATTGAGGGCGAGGGCGGCGTTGAGCTTGTCTGCGAGGCGGATGAATACAGCCTTACCCGAATGCAGCCCGGTACGAAAATGCGCGTCATGTCCTTTATGGACGGAGCGGAAACGACCGGCACGGTTCTCGGCTATGACGAGGAGCCGACCGACTACGGCATATCCGGTTACTACGATAATCCGAATATCTCGCGTTACAGAGTCCATATCGGGCTGGATGATGCTTCAGAGTTCCGGCTATATACCGGCGCGCAGGCTTCCTTTGCGGACAACGGGGGCCCAGACAGCAGCCTTGTGAATTTCATTCCGATCTACTATCTTCGGGAGGAGGACGGCGCTTATTATGCGATGGCTGCGGATGAGAATGACCGTCTTGTCAAAAAGAAGGTCAGTGTCGGCTCGGTTCAGCCGGGCATGGTCGAGATGATCGAGATCCGCGGCGGACTCGATATCGAGCATGACCGCATCTGCTTTCCCTACGGCACAGATGTCAGGGAGGGCGTGAAAACCAAAAATACAACAGAGGTGCTGATGCCGGCCAATATGTGGTAACGCAGAGTGACATCATCTCATCAGATCAGGAGAATCAGCCATGTTTGAAAATATCAGGCTCTCATTGAAGGGCATTTTATCCCACAAGATCCGCTCCCTGCTGACGATGCTCGGCATTATCATCGGCATCGCGGCGATCATCGCGATCGTTTCGACGATCGAGGGTACGCGGGAGGAGATCAAGAACAATCTGATCGGCTCCGGCAGCAATACCGTCCGGATCCAGCTGATGCGCGGCGACAATCCCTATGATTTCACATATTCCGGCGCACCGGAAAATGTCCGGATGATACAGGCGGAATCGAAGGAGCGCATCAATTCGCTGAAGGAGGTCGCCGGCTGCACGCTCTATCGCACCCGCAATTATCTGGAGCAGCTCTATTATAAGGATACAAAGCTGCAATCCGCCGTTGTCAACGGGATCGACGAGGATTATTTCGATACCGTCGGCATGGCCGTCGCGGAGGGCGTCGGATTTCCGGAGCAGGCAAAGACCGACAGTATGAAGATCGCATGGATCGACGAGGCACTCCGGCGAGGATTTTTCAGCGGTAAGGAGCCGGTCGGCGAAATGATTGAGATTTGCGGCGAGCAGTTCCGCATTGTCGGTGTTCTCGCGGAGCGCTCCGCCTTTGAGCCGACGATCAATTCCCTTGACGATTACATGACCTATAAGAAGACCGGCTCCGGCGCGATCTATATTCCGACGCAGTCCTGGAGCATCTGCTTTGCCTATGACGAGCCGCAGAACTGTGTGGTCAGGGCGGTCGATACCGACAGCATGACCGAGGCGGGCAAGAAGGCTGCGGATATCCTCAATGAAAATGTGCGCCGCAGCGATATGGAAGGCAGCGATGCGGAGACGGATGACACGGTCGAATACAAGAGCGAAAGTCTGCTGGAGCAGGCGAAGGCCTTGCAGGATCTCTCGAAATCCACGAACAATATGCTGATCTGGATCGCGAGCATTTCGCTGCTGGTCGGCGGCATCGGCGTTATGAATATCATGCTGGTCTCGGTGACGGAGCGCACCAGAGAGATCGGTCTGAAAAAGGCGCTCGGTGCAAGACGCGGCAGGATCCTCTCGCAGTTCCTGACCGAGGCGGTCGTGCTGACGAGCATCGGCGGACTGCTCGGCGTGCTGTCCGGCATCGGGCTGTCGCGGTTCATTGCGAATCTGGCGGAGGTACCGGTCTCAATCTCGACAAAGGCGATCGTGATCTCGGTCGTATTCTCGATGCTTGTCGGCATCATCTTCGGCCTGATCCCGTCGATCAAGGCGGCAAATCTCAATCCGATCGACGCACTGCGCTATGAATAATATTGCAGCAAAAAACCTCCGGCCGAGCCGGAGGTTTCCCTGTATCCGTTGTGTTGTATATCAAACCATGAGATCGCAGATCATCTTGCTCAGCGCGACCGGATCCTCGACCGGAAGTCCCTCGATCAGCAGCGCCTGCTGATACAGCAGCTCTGCATACTGCGCGAGCTTTTCCTTGTCGTCATTCAGCAGCGATTCGAGCTTTGCAAAGACCGGATGCTCCGGATTCAGCTCCAGAACGCGCTCCGCCTGCACCTTTCTGCCGGTCGGCATCGTGTTCAGCACTTTTTCCATTTCCAGCGAAAGATCGCCGTCGCTCGACAGGCAGACCGCATGGCTCTTGAGTCTGTTCGAGAGCCGCACTGCCTTGACCTTGCCCTCGAGCGCCTTTTCCATTTCCGCCAAGAGATCCTTCGCGGCGGCATTCTTCTCGTCCAGCGCGGTCTTGTCCTCATCGGATTCGAGACCGAGATCACCGGCGGAAATATTCTTGAATTCCTTGTCCTGATACTTCTGAAGCATCTGAATCGCGAATTCATCGACACTGTCCGTCAGATACAGCACCTCATAGCCCTTGTCGCGCACCAGCTCCGCCGCAGGCAGACCTGCACAGCGCGTGACGGTCTCGCCGGCTGCATAATAGATATACTTCTGATCCTCGCGCATCCGCGTGACATATTCCGCGAGCGTCGTATAGCCCTCCGGCGTATCGCACCCGGAGCTGTGGAACATCAGCAGATCCTGCAAGAGCTCCTTGTGCTGACCGAATTCGTTATAGATGCCGAATTTGATCTGGATACCGAATGCCTTCCAGAATTCGATATACTTGTCACGGTCGGTTTTCAGCAGCTTAATGAGTTCATTCTTGATCGACTTTTCCAGTGACTTTGCGATCAGCTTGAGCTGACGGTCATGCTGGAGCATTTCACGCGAGATATTGAGCGAGAGATCCTCGGAATCCACCAGTCCGCGCACGAAGCTGAAATGGTCGGGCAGCAGATCCGGGCATTTCTCCATGATCATCACGCCGGAGGCGAAAAGCTGCAAGCCCTTCTCGTAATCCTTTGAATAGTAGTCAAAGGGCGCCTTGGCCGGGATATAGAGCAGGGAATTGTAGGTGACGGTTCCCTCGCTGCGGTTATGGATATGCAGCAGCGGTGCGCCGCTGTAATCGAAGAACTTGTCACGGTAGAAGTTGTTGTAATCCTCATCGGTCAGCTCGTTCTTGTTCTTCTTCCACATCGGAGTCATGCTGTTGAGCGTTTCAACCTCGATATGCGTTTCATATTCCGATTCGCTGCCCTCCTTGAGCTTTTCACGGCTGACCTCCATGCGGATCGGGAAGCGGATATAATCGGAATATTTCTTGACGAGCTGGCGGATGCGGAATTCTTCAAGGAATTCGGAATATTTCTCGTCATCGGTGTCGTCGAGCAGCTCAAGCTCGATCTCCGTGCCGACGGAGCTCTTGTCACAGGTGTCGATTGTGTAGCCGTCCACGCCCTCGGACTGCCAGATATATGCGGTATCGGCGCCGTAGGCCTTTGTGCGGACGGTCACGCGCTTTGCGACCATGAATGCGGAATAAAAGCCGACGCCGAACTGTCCGATGATATCGGTGTTCTCATCGAGCGTATTCTCTGTCTTGAACGAGAGCGAGCCGGAATGCGCGATCACGCCGAGATTCTGCTCCAGCTCCTCGGCGGTCATGCCGATGCCGTTGTCGATGATTGTCAGTGTGCGCTTTTCTTTGTCGGGGCGCAGCTCGATATAGTATTCATCGCGGTTTTTGCCGCCGCCTTCTTCATTCATCGAGCGGAAATAGAGCTTGTCGATTGCATCCGAAGCATTGGAGATCAGCTCACGGAGGAAGATCTCCTTATGCGTATAGATTGAGTGGATCATCAGGTCAAGCATCCGTTTGGATTCTGCCTGAAACTGTTTCTGTTCCATCATGTATCACCTTTCTGCCGTAAAATTAGCACTCTGATTGCCTGAGTGCTAATATAAGTATACCATATTTTCAGAAAAATGCAAGCCCCAGACAGAAGATTTCACGCAGATTTCACATTATATACTTTTCGCGTCCGGCGTGCCTTCGGTCATGGCAGCGGGCACTGCCGTCCGGCAAAATACACAAAGCGTGCTTTCAGTGTATTTCCGCAACTTTTCATGTCCTTTTTTGTACCACTTAACGAAATCAAACCAAAATCTTGACTATTATTTTTTTGTTGTGTTATAATTGCTGTATGAAATAATGCGCGAAAATGCGCAGGAAAGGACAGAATATGAAAAAACGATTATTTGGTTTGCTGACGGCCGGCGCAATGCTCATGTCGTTCAGCGGGATCATGCCCTCGGAGGCAGCCGCAGAGCCGGCGCTTCCGATCTGGGACGGCAGCTTTGACACGAGCTGGTACACCGAGGAACACCTGACGCGCAATGTCAACGGCGCGGAGTGGGCGTACTACAAGATCAGCACGGCGGAGGAGCTGGCCGGTCTTTCGTATCTCGTGCGCCACGGCAACAGAATGGAGAACACCTATATCGAGCTGACGGAGGATATCCGGCTCAATGACACAAGCAATTTTGAGAACTGGGAAACAGAGCCGCCGGAGAATAACTGGACGCCGATCGGTGAGGTGCCCTACGGTTCCCTCTATGCCGACAGCGGAACTGTGAAGAGCTCTGCGGAGTATTACTACTTTGCCGGCGCATTCAACGGAAACGGCCACACGATCAGCGGTATGTACTGTCTGCATGACTGCTATGCCGGACTGTTCTGCAATGTGACGGGCGGCGTGTTCCGCACCGTTGTGAAGGAAAGCTATGTCCGTGCAGAGAGCCCGCGCAATCAGGCATGGGATACCTATGCAGGCGGCATTACGGCAGCCAGCCATCAGGGTATCATCAATAACTGCGAATTTGAAGGCAAGGTCAGCGCAAGCGGCATTGGGAACTGGAAAGCCGGCGAACAGCGCTGTGCAGCCGGCGGTATCTGCGGTTTTTTTGATGACAGCGATATTACGGACTGGATCTTGGCAAGCGCACTGATGGCCGCACTCGGCGGCCTCTGGATCAACCCGATGCTGATGATGAGCGAGGAAGTGGATAATCCGATCGGCACACCGGGCATCTTCAACTGCATCAACCGCGGTGAGATCTATGCAGACAACTGCCCCTTTCACCAGAGCGGCCCCGCCGCGGGCGGCATTCTGGGCTTCGGCAATTACAACACCTGTATCGTGAATTGCCTCAGCACCGGAGCGGTAAGCGTGCAGGAGGGCGGACACAATCTCTACGGCGGCATCGCGGGCAGAGAATACAATTACCCGATCAGGAACTGCTATTACTCGAACTGCGACAAATCCAGCTCGCTTGCAGGAGCGAATTCGATCAATTATTCGGATGATTCCATCAATCTGAAGGATGTTGCAAAGCCCGAAAAGGTCGCGGAGCGGCTCGGCGTATTCTTTGAATACCGCGACGGGGAGATCGTGCATAATTTCACCCCTGATATTCCGGAGCCTGCCCTCGAACCAACCGATCCGGCTGAGACAACACCGGAACCGGCGGAGACGACAACGACAGAGGACGCCGCATCTGAAACGACCGAAGAAACGACCGCGGAGGATGACTGGCTGATTGATCCTGTGGTGCCGAAGCCGGATGATTTTGAAGAGGAAATGGTGGTCGATCCGACATCGACCTCCTTCAATTTCACATGGGCATATCCGAGCAACGAGATCACGGGCTATGAATTTGAGTCGATCGCACCGTTCAACGGCTCCTTTGATGATGTCATTGTTTCATTCAAAGCAGAGGATCTGAAGATTAGCGCCGGAGACAAAAAGAAGGTCTCACTGGGCAATGTACATATGGGAAGAACCTACCCGTTCCGTCTCCGCTATATTCAGAAGCGTGCGGTTGACGGAAAGGTGTTCTATTCTGACTGGGCATACTTTACCGTGACCGTGCGTGAATTCGATGTGCAAATCACCGGCGCCGAGCTGGTGCTTTCGGGTGCATATCTGGATTTCTATATTTCTGTATCCGATGATTCCAGCAGCGTCGAATGGGATCTTTCGGAGTACCCTGATTTTTCAGTACCGGCATCCACAATGGGAACCAGCGGCGGCATTACTTACCATAAGGTACATATCCCGGTCTATTCATCAAACAAATGCTGGTATCTGCGCGCAAGAGCGAAAAAAGTCTTCCAGGAACGCGATTATTATTCCGATTGGAAGTGTTATAAGTTTGAGATTCAGGAGGATAGATCCGTCGTGGTGACCGAGGATCCGGATCTGGAAGCGGATATTGCCGCGATGAACGCAGCCAAGACCACCACAACAACCGTCCCGACAACAACTGCCGCGACCACGACAACGACACCCAAAGCAACTACCACAACAACGACAACGGCCGTCCCGACTACCACAACGACTACATCCACCACAACGACTACATCTACTACGACAACCACATCCACTACAACAACCACCACATCCACAACGACCACCACATCCACAACGACCACCACATCCACAACGGCCACCACATCCACAACGACAACCACATCCACTACGACAACCACATCCACCACGACAACCACATCCACTACGACAACCACATCCACTACGACAACCACATCAACCACAACGCCCACGACAACTACGACCGCAGCGACAACCACTACAACGGAAGCGACAACAACCACGACCGCAGCAACTACAACCACCACCGCAGCCACAACCACTACGACAACAACCGCCCCGCAGGAACCGCTGAAGGGCGACTACAACAAGGACGGGGAAGTCACGATCGCGGATGCTGTTCTGCTGGCGCGGTTCATTGCAGAGGACAACGCGCTGACAGAGGGGCTGCTGGGCGGTATCACGGATGAGGATCCTGATTACGACGGCGACGGAATTATGACAGTTCTTGATGTGAAAGCGCTGCTGAAAAAACTCGAAGAAGCATAAAAACAACGCCGCGATGCAATGAACGCATCGCGGCGTTTGTTGTCTGCTGCCGGTGTGCGGGATAGACTGACACATAATTCTGCAATCAGGACGGAGCCATGTGCTTATACGCCGGATGCGCAACGATCAATCTGCCGATCAGTCTTTACATTTCTGCGGAAATAGTGTATACTATTGATGTAACAATGAATCCTGAAGGATAGTTGCGCAGTTTTTTGCCGTGAGACAAGAAAGCCGCTGCCTTGCGAACCGGCGGAAAGGGATTCTATCGCCGTATCACGGCAAAATACAGGCAGCTTCTGGAGAGACAGCCGGCACATCATTCATAGCGTGGACTTATGGCTTGGCGCAATGCAGGCCGAACAACACTGAAATATCACACAGGAGGTAGGATCATGAAATATTATAGCATTATTAACGGCCCGATGAATGTCTCTGCGGTCGTGCAGGGCTGCATGAGAATGCCGTCGCTCTCGAAGGAGGATGCGGCAAAGGTCATCCGCACAGCATTTGACTGCGGCATCAATTTCTTTGACCACGCAACCTGCTACGGCTGCGGCGAAGCGGAGACACGCTTTGCGGAGGCCTTTCCGCTGACCGGCCTGCGCCGGCAGGATATCTATATCCAGAGCAAATGCGGCATCTGTCCGGAGCGGCGGGAATTTGACTGGACGAAGGAATATATCCTTTCCGCTGTGGACGGCATTTTGCAGCGGCTCAATACCGATTATCTGGATATGCTGCTGCTGCACCGCCCCGATCTGCTCTTTGATCCGGCGGAGGTCGCAGAGGCCTTCCAGATGCTGAAGCTCACGGGAAAGGTGCGCTGGTTCGGTGTCAGCAACCTGATACCGATGCAGATCGAGCTGCTGAAAAAATACGCCAAGGTGCCGCTCATCTTCAATCAGGTGCAGTTTTCGCTGGAGCAGTCGCAGCTCATAGATCAGGCGCTCTACATGAACAACAAGACCACGGATATGTCGGTCAGCCGCGACGGTTCTCTGCTCGATTACTGCCGCCTGAACGATATGACCGTGCAGGCATGGTCGCCGCTCCAGGTCGGAATGTTCGGCGGCACATTCATTGACAATCCCGATTTTGCGGAGCTGAATACGGCGCTCGGCAAGATCGCGGAGCGTGAGGGCGTCACCAAAGCGGCGGTCGCGCTCGCGTGGATCCTGCGGCATCCGGCGAAGATGCAGACGGTCATCGGCACGATGAATCCGCAGCATATTCAGGAGGCCTGCGAGGCAGCACGTGTCACGCTCTCGCATCATGACTGGTATGCGCTCTATCTCGCATCCGGCAAGTTCCTGCCGTAACGCACATGAAGAAATTCAGCGAAGCATATCTGAAAAAGCTGCATATCGGCAATATCACAACGGATTCCAATGTGCTGATGGCGCCGCTCGCGGGCTATACCGGCTATCCGTTCCGGGTGATGTGCAGAAGGCTCGGCGCGGGGCTGGCATTTACGGAAATGGTCAGCGCGAACGGGCTGAAATACAATGACAGGGCGACGGCGAAGCTGCTCTATACCGACGCAGCGGAATCGCCGAAGGCCGTGCAGCTGCTCGGCTGTGTGCCGGCGGCATTTGAAGCAGCCTGCAAGGGCACCTATACCGCAGATTATGAGATCGTCGATATCAACATGGGCTGCCCGGTGCCGAATATCATCAAGAACGGCGAGGGCTGCGCTCTGACCGGCAATCTGCCGCTTGCCGCGAAAATCATCGAAGCCTGCAAGCGGAGCGGCAAGACCGTGACCGTCAAATGCCGGCCGGGGATGAATCCGAAGCAGATCACGGTCTCCGAATTTGCGCGGATGTGCGAGGATGCCGGTGCGGATATGATCACGGTTCACGGCCGGACGCGGAACATGATGTATGACGGCGCGCCGCTGTATGAATTGATAGCGGCGGCGAAGAATGCCGTGCATATTCCGGTCATTGCGAACGGCGGCATTGATTCGGAGGAGGCTGCGGTCAGGATGATGGAGCAGACCGGCGCAGACGGCGTGATGATCGCGCGGTACGGGCTGGAGGATCCGCTGATCTTCGCAAGGCTGACCGGAACGGAAACCGATGCGTCAAAGCTGTCGCTGATCCTGGAGCAGACCGACATTGCGGCGCGCTGCTTTGATGAGACGGCGGCAATGGAATATGTCAAAAAGATCGCATCCTATTTCATGAAGCGGCTGCCGGGGACGAAAGCGCTCAAGCCCGCCCTGTATGCCAGCGGGAATTTGCAGGAGATGCGGGAGATACTGATACAGATATTCGGAGAAACGGAGAGCTGAACGATGCAGGAGGAATTCATCATTGCGGACGGGACGCTGCTGCAATACACCGGTCAGGCGCACAGCATCGTGATCCCGGCAGGCGTCACGGCCATCGGAAAGAATGTGTTCAAGGGCATGGCGTGGATCACGGAGATCACGCTGCCGGACGGCCTGACCGAGATCGGCGAGGGCGCATTCAAGGGCTGCCGGCAGCTTGCGGAAATCCGCTTTCCGGACAGCCTGCAAAGCATCGGTGATTTTGCATTTCACAGATGTCATTCGCTCGTTTCCGCAGAGCTGCCGGATGCGGTCACAAGCCTCGGCGCGGGCGTATTTCACTATTGCGACTGCCTGAAAACCGTCCGCGCAAACGGTGTCCGGCGAATCGGCAAGCAGGCCTTTACCAATGATACCGCGCTTTCTGCGCTGTCCTTTCACAGCGAAATCGACTGCACCAATTTCTCGGACGATATTTTCACCGGATGCAGCGCGATCCGTGAGATCCGGCTCTCGGACGGCTTCTGCTACCGCACGGACAATCTGTTCGCGGACTACATCAACGGAAAAACGGCGCATCCGGTCGTCAGCGCGGTCGCGGCGGCGATGTATCAGTCGCTCGAAGCGAAAAACGGCGTGCTGTATAAGCTGCATATCAATGTCAAAGAATTTACGCTGCCGGAGGGGATCCGCTGCATCGAAAAGGGCTGCTTCTACGATAAGCTGGGAATCGTGTCGATCACATTCCCGCAGAGCCTCGAACGCATCCGGACAAATGCCTTCGGCAACTGCATCAGTCTGGAGCAGATTATTCTGCCGCATGAGGATATCACGCTCGACGACGGCGCGTTCCGCGGATGCAGCAATCTGAAAACGGTCATCCTCGGAGGGCAGCGCTATGAACTCTGCGGCATCCGCGATGCGGCAGATCAGCCCTATCTCGTCCGCCGGATCAGCGATCAGCTGATGAGCGAATTCTATATCAGCGGCAGGACTCTGATGGCCTATACCGGCCGCGAGCTGCGCGTGACGATCCCGGACGGCATTGAGGTCATCGGCGAGGGATGCTTTGAGGGCAATGACCGGCTCGGCAATGTCATCATGAGCAATTCCGTCCGCGAGATCCGGGAGAACGCCTTCCGGAACTGCACCTCCTTGCAGAGCTGTACGCTTTCAGAGAATCTGCGTGTCATCGGCAGAGGTGCATTTGAGAACTGCAAAAAGCTGATCGGCTTCAATATCCCGCTTCCGCCGGGACTGCAAACAGTCGGCTTTGCGGCATTCCGCGGCTGCCGGAAGCTGAAGGTGCAGGGCGTCGAGACCGGAACGCCTGCCGCCGTGCCGGTTCCGGAGCGGGAATACGGCGCGGATGATATCGCGGCATACAGCCGCTGCGATGATGCATCCGTGACGGAGCTGATCTTCGACCGCCCCGCCGTGATCGGCAAATATGCCTTTTCGGGATGCCCGAATCTGCGGTCGGTCGTGATCGCAAATAAGGACTGCATCATTGAGCCCTATGCCTTTGAGAAATGCGCCGGTCTGCGCGAGGTGAAGGTGCTGGCAGGGGAGATCGGCAGGGGCGCATTTGCATTCTGCCGCAGTCTGGAACGGGCGGAGATCCGCGGCGCTTCCGCGCTCGGCGATGAGGCATTCGCGGGCTGCTCTGCGCTGCGGGAGATCCGCATTTCCGCAGACTGCACGGCGGTCGGACGGCGCTGCTTTGACGAATGCACATCTCTGCGGGCATTTGATTTTTCATCTGTCCGGACGGTCGGCGAACGCGCCTTTGAGCGCTGCGACAGTCTCACGGAGATTCGCCTGACGGATACGGCGGTCGGGTATCATGCATTCGCGGACTGCGCAAATCTGCGGACGATCATCCTTGACTGCAAAACGGAATTGCAGAGCGGTGCATTCTTCGGCTGCACCTGTGCGGACACCATCGAATATGACGGGATGCGCTATGCGTTTTCGCGCTATGCGCAGAGTGAAAATTCTGCGGAGAATCCGCTGCCGATCCCAGTGCAGGAGATCATCGGAAGCGTCTATGCCTGCTTTGATGTGAACTGGGAGCTCCGCATTGTGAAATACAGGGGCGATGCGGTGAGGGTGCGCATTCCGGATGATATCACCGGCGCGGAGGACGAAGCCTTCCGCGATCATCTGCGCGTGACGGAGATTGATTTTCCGGCGGGATTCCGTTCAAGCGGCAAGCTGACCTTTGCCGGAACCGGCTGGCTCGAAAAGCGGCGAAAAGAGATGCGGTACAACACCGTCAACGGAATGCTGATCGACGCGGTATGCTGCGGGGAAACGGCAGAGATCACGCCGGAGATCAGCCGCATTTGCAGCTGGGCATTCGCGGGGAATACTGCGCTGAAGGCGCTGATTTTGCTGCATGACCGCGTTGCGGTTGACAGCTTCGCCTTCCGCAACTGCATCAATCTCCGGCGCATTCAGATGCCGGACGGCGAAGTCTATACGTTGGAGCAGATCCGCGATCTCACGGAAAAGGATTATCCCGATCTTGTCCGGCGCATCTTCACGGAATGCCTCAACTGCTTCAAGCTCAGCGCAGACGGCGTTCTCGAAGAAAGCACCGGCAATATCAAGGAGCTTGTGTTCCCGCGGGGCATCCGTGCGGTCGGCGATCAGGTCTATATGGAATGCAATCTGCTGGAGCGCATCACACTCGCGCCGGAGACCGAAACGATCGGCCGATCGGCATTCCGGAGCAGCAAATGGCTGCGCGAGGTATGCGGTGCAGGCGGCGTTGTCAGCATCGGCGCACAGGCATTCAGCGGGTGCAAGAGCCTTGAAAGCATCGGCCTTTCCGATGCGCTGCGGTCGCTCGGCAAGCGGGCATTTGAGCATTGCTGCGCCCTGCGGGAGATCCATATATCCGAAAATCTGACGGAGATTCCGGAGCGGGCGTTTTTCCGCTGCAAGAGCCTGCGGCGCGTTGTCATTCCGGCATCCGTCAGGCAGATCGGCGCACAGGCATTTGCGTTTTGCAGCGAGCTCGAAGAAGTGGTATTCTGCGACCGGGCGGGCGTGCAGGTTGCGGAGGATGCCTTTGCATGGTGTGAAAAGCTATGAGATACAGAACACTCGGAAGCACCGGCCTGACGGTCTCGGAGATCGGCTTCGGCACAAACCCGATCCTCAGCGGGGAAGTGCCCGGCCTGCC
>CAMOOV010000022.1 GCA_946621745.1 uncultured Ruminococcus sp. | reverse complement strand
TTTAAACTGAATACACACATGAAGCATCTGCTGCGGCAGGTGCTTTGTTATTTCTCACCTCCGAGATAGTCGAGCAGGGATTGCTTGCTGATGAGGATTTTGCCGCGCTCGCCCTCACCGGTACGGATGTAACGAACACGCCCCTGCGCAACCAGTTTGCGGACGGTATGCTCGGAAATGCCCTTGATTGCTTTAGTGCATTCCTTGATCGTGAGCATTTCCATCGGCGGTGTCTTTACCTGCGGATTGGCTGGCTTGTCATCAACGAGTTCGGTCAACAGATCGAGGATGCGGTCGATGACTTCTTGCTGGTTTCGTTTCATTTTGGTTACCTCCCTGAATTTTGATTGATTTGAGAGAACCGCCCTTTCATACACCCCTACAAAAACGCGGAAAAATAATAGTCTGTTCCTGAAACTTTGTCTGACTGCACAAAACGGCCGGCAACATTCTGTGCATTATGCTTCCATTTCTTGGATTGCAGAGATTTGCGGCGGCTCTCACTTATATCCTCAAAACTTGGCTGATTTTTTCACTATGGAGAAAAGTTTGTATAGCTGCACGATGAAGCGTTTATCTATCGTGCACGATTTGCTCGTTTTGTATATAAACGTTTCCTAGCATAATCCAGCACAAAAAAAGCCCTGCCTACTGATCGAACAGCAAGCAAGGCATCATAATATGAGAATAAATAATTCATTTTTCGAGGAATATATCCGGCAGAATAATCGCATATTCCTGTCCGGCGGTATCATCTTGACTCCGCCATGCGACCACAAACCGCACTCGTGCAGACTGGACGCGATACCCCTTTGCCAGCAAGCCGTTCAGCGTACCCTGTGCCGCTTTGGACAGCATTGCGACAGAATAAGTTTTTCCTCCTATCTGAGCATACAATTCCTTCCCCTGCAATGTCAGTGTCGTACCGCTGTGTAAAGCAAAAACCAACTTCTTTCTTGGGATAAAATAGTTCAATACCACATCTTTGTGTGTCAGCTGCAATGTAATTTGCTCCGGCTCCGGATACATTTCAGGATCGTCAATAATATCATCAGAAAAGCTGTCAAAAGCATGGTTGTTATAGTGCAGATACAGTTCCGATTTTGCTCTCGTCATACCGACATACAGCACACGCCGTTTCTCGTTGTTACTGAGATCCACACGATTCAGCATCAGATACACACAGTCAAATTCGTGTCCCTTTGCCTTATGAATGGTCGAAACAACGACTTCGCTGTCATTCGGGAAACAGAAGTCTGCAAATTGCGATTCGCGGATGAAGGCTTCCAGATCTGATCGATATTTCTTCTCATTGACCGAAGCAAAGCGTTCCAGGAGACTCAGCACAAGGTCAAGACACTGACTGCTTTCATATTTGTCTTTCAGATCAGCGATCGCTTTTTCCCATTGCTCATTAGATATGATTGGGTGATTTTCTTTGCCTGTATACTTCAAAAACATCCGCAGTTCCGCAAGATCATAGAGCGAAAAGCCATCCGAGCTCTGAATCAGCCGCGACGGAATCTGCCTCTGCCGCAGCAGACCGTTCACGCGCAGAGCTTCATCATTCGTAGATGTCAGAACGCAGATCGTCTTGCCTTGTGAGCGATTACTGATGATGTTCTGCACAATCGGGTATTCCAGATTCGGGCTTTTATGCCGAATCATCCGCACAATGCCGGTTCCCTTGCGAACAGCGCAGATCGGTTCATTTTTCATTCGATCCTGAATCGTCTCAGCGAACCGATTGGCCAAAGCGACAATTTCAGGAGTGCTGCGGTAATTATTTGTCAGATCATATTGCTTTGCGCTGTGTTCCGTGATAAACGAGCGCATATAGCGAGAGTTCGAGCCGCGGAATGCATAGATATTCTGATCGTCATCACCGACTGCAATCACGCGCATATTGTCATTGCGCTCCATCAGCGCACAGATCAGGTCAAATTCATGCGCATCCATGTCCTGTGCTTCGTCGATTACAACGATTGTCTTGGTAATGCGGATTTGCTCGACCTCTCCGGCGCGAATCATCTCTACCGCACGCGGCACGATGTTTTCTAACTGTTCCAGAGAGCCGATTTTGCCGAGCAGATCGAAGCAGTACGAATGGAATGTCTTGATTTCGACGAATTTCGCCGCATTGCCGATCAGAGCCAGCAGACGCGCCTTGAATTCCGTTGCAGCGGCGCGAGAGAAGGTCAGCATCAGCAACTGCTCATACTTCACATCATCGAGCATGACGAGCGCTGCCAGCTTATGTACCAGAAGCATCGTTTTTCCGCTGCCGGGACCGGCTGCAACCACGATATACTGCGATGAAGCATCGTCGATGATCTCACGCTGCCGAGTGGACAGCTTGCCCATGAGTTCATTGTACTTCTGCGGTGTGATATTACGGTTGATTTCGCCCATGCGATTGCCCTTGAAATACTTGGACAGAAACGCCTTATAGTCCATCTGAAAGTAATCACTGACGAATTGCAGTGCATCATCATAGTTCTGCACCATCATATTTGCGTATTCGCCGACAATGTGAATCATCTGGTTTTTCTGCTTGTAAAACTCGTTGAGCTGTCGGTAATCATCCAGTTTGTACTGAATACGGTTGTCCATTTCCAGTCTGCGGATGTGCATGGTCTGATACAGCACCAGAAAACCGCCTTCCAGCGTTAGCGCTTCGATCTTCGTGAGATACAGCAGTGCATCCTGTACCACTTCTGCCGTTACAGGATTGACCGTTGTCAACTGCGAATTATATGCTTCCTGCAATTCCAGTACAGAAAATAACACCTGCGTTTCGCCCTTCTGATTTGCAGGTAAACCTGCGGCTCTGTCATACAAGAAACCGACAATGAACTTTGCAAGCGCAATTCGGCTGAAAAACAGCTCCGTCAGCTTGATCATCTCAATCTTCGGGATGATCTCCCGCGCCTTTTCCGTTTGGGAATTGGTTTTCTGAATAAATCCGCGGATTGTCCAGTAAAACAGAACGGTTTTCAGAGATTTGACAGATGTACCTTTGATTCCCTGCTGCTCTGCCTGTTCATTGATCTCTTTCAGATTAAGCGTCAGCGGTTCATCTGTCATAAGATTCAGCAGCATCTGTTCCAGCTGCGCATACCGTTCCAGTATCTTCATCGACTTATTTTCAGAATCCGAGCGCTTGATATAGGCGCTCATATCCTGTGAATCTGCAAGAAGTTTCTCCTGCCGCAGCCGGTTGACTGCTTCGATCACGCTTTCGCGGGAGAGACCAAGGGTATCGGCAAGGTAGTCGATACGGCTTTCGCCCTCATCTTTCTTACCGGCAGTCGTTTTTTTCGTGAACAGCTCGTTCATGATGCGCAGCGCATTCGTCTCTGACTGCTCATCAAAGAATTCAGAGGAACGGATGCGCTCAGATGCTTCTGCCATTGTATCGACCATAATACTGGTTGCATACACATGAGGGATGTTTTGCCCGCGCTCGATATATCCTGCGTTTTCCAGCGCGGCAATCGCCGTTTTCACCTGTGTTTCCAGTTCCGGACGGTGTTCATCATCCCAGCCCGCTTCTCTTGCGATCTCCAATGCAGAGCGGCTGAATGACTGCCGGTTGCCGGAGAGCTTTTTGATCGCACGCCAGACCTGCTGAATCTCACTAAGGCTGAGCTTGGTCTGGTTCAGCCGGATAAAATGCTTGTCAAGGTCGCCTTCATTGAAAAGAACATAGCAGTCTGCATTCAGATTCGGATCACGCCCTGCTCTGCCTGCTTCCTGCACATAGTTTTCAAGCGAATCGGAAATGTCATAGTGAATGACCAGACCGACATCCTTTTTGTCCACGCCCATGCCAAAGGCAGAGGTTGCAACAATGATCTGCACCTCTCCGGCGATAAATGCCTCCTGATTCTCGACTTTTTCGCTGCTGTCCATTTTCCCGTGAAACGGTCTTGCTTCATAGCCGTCATCTGTCAGCTTCTGCGCGATCTGCACAGTGCGCTTGGTACGGGACACATAGATGATCGTCGGGCAGTTCTTCTGCTCGATCAGTCTGCGCAGCGTATCATATTTTTCGTTATCATCTGCCTGATACAGCACCTCATACCGAAGATTGCTGCGGGCGGCAGTAGTCGCATACAGTTCCAGATCCAGCCCCAGCTTCACCTTGAAATAGTCGCGGATATCCTCAATGACCTTCTGTTTTGCGGTTGCAGTAAAGCAGGATACCGGAATCGAATAGCAGATATTCTTCTTTTCCTGAAGATGACGAATAAAATCACCGATATAGAGATAGTCCACGCGGAAATCCTGTCCCCACGCAGAGAAGCAGTGTGCTTCATCAATCACAAACCGCACGACATTCCGCGAGAGAAGCAGTTTCTCTATCGTGCGGGACCGCAGCGATTCCGGCGAGATGTAGAGCAAAGATGCAATGCCGTTCTGTACGCGCTCGATCGCTTCGGCACGCTCCACAGCATTCAGCAGACCGTTGATTGTGACTGCATCGGTAATGCCGCGTTCGGCCAGATTATCCACCTGGTCTTTCATCAGCGATTGCAGCGGCGAAATGACAACGGTCAGACCTTTGGCGTTCTCGCCAGCCATGAGCGCCGGCAGTTGAAATGTGATCGACTTTCCGCCGCCGGTCGGAAAGATCGCAAGCAGCGATTTATTGTGAACAGCGGCATCGGCGGCGCGTTCCTGTAACGGTTCGCCTTCGTATGTACGGAAGGACGGATAGCCAAAGATCTCTGTCAGCTTGCGTTTCACATCCAGCTTTTGCGCACAATAAGGGCATCCCTTTTCACAGGGATGATTGCGCAGCACGCGCATATAGTTGTCTACCAGCGGGTAATTGATCTGAACCCACGGCGGCGTGATCGAATGCCGGTCATCAGCAGAGATCAGCGCAAGGCAATAGGCGAGCTCGCGCGGATGATTCATGACCATAAACGGCAGCGGTGCATTGGCACAGATTTTGCCGTCAAAATACTTCGCAATCAGCTTGACGGCATCGTTATCCACAGCAAAATCGAGATATGAGAAGAAACCGGAGAACCCCGGCAGCTGATGCAGCAGCAGATACCAGATCTGTTTCAGCGTATCGTCCAGCGCTTCAAATGCCGTGACTTCATCGCAGAACAGCTCAAATGATTTCACGGCATCATCCAGCGGATTGCTGAGCGAATCTGTCTGGAGCTTATCATCTTTCAGAAGCCGGTGATACGGCTTTGCAGGAAACAAAAGCGGCGACAGACAGAGCGTGTCAACATACTGCGCTGACGCACTCTGCGGTATCGCCGCTTCGAGATATTTCAGGTCAAAGCTGAGGATATTGTGGCCGCCGATAAAGACGTATTCCCTGACAAATGCAGTAAATTCTCCCACAGGGGCAGCGTGAAACTGACGCCCGTCTGAATCGACTGCGCCAATATCCAGTATCTGCCCGTTTTCGGGATTGATCTCTGCGTCAAAGAATAGGATTGGTTTCATTTCTCTGCTTCTCTTTCACGTATAAATGCAATGAGTGTTTCCATGTTATCAAAAATGAATTGCTGCGCGTTCTTGTCATACACGGTATATTGCGTCGGAACACCTTGGTCATTGATAAAGCTTGTTTCCTTCATCCCGAGCATTTCACCGTTCGGCGTCGGAACCTTCCGCTTCCTTCCGTTGACGCTTTCAACTTCTGTCAGCATTCCAATAGACAGCAGCCAACCGGTAATATCCGTTGTTTTCAGCTTCTGCATTTTTTCAGTATCAATCAGTTCATTGATCGACGCTGTGATTCTTGAAGCAGACTGCTGAAAACTATGTGGCTTGAGTTGCGCAATCTGCTCGGGCAGAAGGGCAAATGGCGCTTTCTGTGACCGGGGTACTTTCTTTTTCTGAACTTCTCCGCCGTTGTCAATGACCTTTTGCAGCACACCGGAAACATAAAACAGGCATCGCGAAACCCGTACCTGATTGACAACATCATCGTCCCGAACAGGCTGCCCGGAAAGCGGGTCATATCCGTTTGCAAGCGCATCAATATATTGCTTTGCGCGCTGCATGATTTCCAGTTCAGTCATCATGTGTCACCCCCAACATATAATCTGATTCTTCGTCATTTTGCTACGTGTGCTTAGATATGAGATCCCCTTGCGCTTGATTTGATTTTCGCATTGTGATTCTCCTGCCTTCGTGTTTTGAAAGCTCGTCCTGCAATGCATGGTTGCAGGGGTATCGTTTCAGCCTCAGCAATATCAATGATGTAAAGCGATCAAGAGCATTTCATCAACTAAGTTCCAGCTGCCTATCACGCTGAAATGCCCCATCAATCTGCAGCGCAACCGTTTCAGATTCCTCCGTCAGATCACCCTCCTCTGTCAGCAAAGGCGTATCCAGCACCGCTTTGATACTGCTGACAGCTGCTGCGCAGGCAGCGACTGTCTTTTTCGATTCCGGCTTGTATTGCCGGTAATCTTCACCTACTGCATTGACGATATCTTCCATGCGATATACCAGCGGCAGGAAATAAGCATCCAGCCTTGCAAGCAGCGTATAGAACATATAGCACCGTCTGCGGATTGCTTCACATACAAGCGCATTCTGATGCAGCTCCTCGCAGATCACCTGCGACTGTGCCTGATTCGCTTTGGCGTTTTCCAGATCTTTCTTCGCTTTTGCATCAGTAATTAAGCCCATTACGCATAGAGCCGGACCGGCAACCAGTCCGCCGAGCACTGCGGTTCCGCCTGCCATACCAAGTCCGCCGGCAGCAAGAGAGCCGCCGCCGAAAAAGGCAAGTGTCGCATTGGTCGCAGCTGCACCGCTCAGCGTCGCGATCGCAGTGCCGGTTGAAGCAGCGGCAAATGTAGATGCGGCACTGTATGCGCCGATTGCTGTCAGAGCGCCGCCCATCGTGCCGACTGTCGCGCCCTTTGCAATACTCATTGCGAAATTGCCCATTTCCTTCAATTCTTCAAACTCTTTATGATCCAGCGGCATTTTGTTCAGCTCGTCCAGGCCTTCGGATGCCTGAAAGTCAATGTTTTTGATCTGCTGAAATGTCTGAATAAAGCTCTGCACACTTGAATTCAGGATAAACAGTTTCTCTTTACCTAAATTCTCCAATGATTCCCGGCAGAGATCGCGCTGCGTTTCAAGTGCTTCTTTGGCATCATCTATGCTGGCATTCGCATCCTGATTGATCGTTTTTGCTTCGCGTGTATTTGCAACAGCCTTGACGGACTTTTTGATGCCGATCGTACCGGTTGCGGCAGCGATTCCGATAAATAACAAAGGTAACGGCATGGTGTTACTCCTTTCATGCAATCAATGCGGCGATGCTTTTCCGGATGATCTGCTGACGTTCTTCCAGTTCCTTTACCATCTTTTCAATCACGGCATAGGGACGATCAGTTGTTTTCAGCCATTTCATTTCAGCATCGAGCATTTGCAGCGTCTGGATCGTTTGCTCCATTTCCAGAAATACGCTTTTATCAATGTCAAGTTTGCGTGCGGTGAATTTCAGGAATTTTCGCTCAATTTCCGCATACTCATGATCACTTTGCGCAATCACAAGCAGATTCCACAGCAACAGCTTCGGCGTGATCTCCGAGAATTTGGAGCGAGGAATATGCGTCAGCGCATAATCAGCGCCCTCCTGAATGACATCATAGTAATCTTCCGGATCAATCGCCTTATCTATCTGCTTTCTGCACTCGCTGATAAAGGTCTGTTTCATGTGCGGATATAAAGAATCAATCGCCATTCCCATTTCATCAAACTGCTTCATTTCGTCTTCGGTGACTTCACCGTCAAGTGCAATCAGATAGTACATCATCATGATCGCTGCTTTTGGGGAGATATTGCCTTCCGAGAATGAAGGCCGGATAATATCCTGCTCTGTTTTTTTGCAGGTTTTACAAAGTCATAAACCTTTCCGAGCGCAGCACCGGCTTTACCGGCAACACCGCTGGCCATGTCCTTAATAGTTGCCATGATCCTTTTCTCCTTTCACAACCTGAATGCTTCATCTGAATCCATGAGCGCGTCAAATTCATCCATATTATGAAACTGCTGCTGATATCCGAGCATCTCCTGAAGCATCGTATTACCCTGAATGAAACCGTCAATATCGTCATGCAGGATCGCGCGGTCGATCGCAGCCAATCCTGCTTCTATGGTTTCATAATGCTCTTTGAAATACTGTTCTGTCAACTGGCGCATTTCTTCTCTTGCCTGCATCATTTCGGCAAGCATTTCAGCGCATTGCTGTTCGATCAGAATACGCTCACGCTTTGCCTCACGCGCTTCTTTCAGCGAATCGGCTACCTCATTCACTACATATTCAAAGGCTTCATAGCAAAAAGTTGCGCCGGTTGCGTCAAGCAGCTTTGTAAGGGGCGCCGGGACATGGTTCGGGACATCAATGACGCTCAGCGTATGCTTGATCGCATTGTTGATTTCCTCAAAACCGCGGTCAAAGAGCGCTTCCACGCATTCTTCCTGTGACATTGATCCGGTGAAAAAGCCGTGCAGCGTCGTACCGATATCCTGTGCAGCACCGACCAGATCCCTTGTGAAATCTGTTCCGGAAAGTGCATTCAGGAAGCCGGACTCAGATCTTGTCATAACGCCTTGTATCTTTTCATCAACAGTATCTGATGTAATGCCGATTTCTGCAAGGGCATCGGGAACTGTGATTTTCTTTGCAGCGACATCATGCACAAGGCGGATCATCCCGACAGCCTGCTGCAGCTTTTCCGCGTATTCGTCGGATAACAAATCGAATACGATAGGCGGTATTGAAAGTTCAGGCACTACATTCTTTTCTGATAAATCTGTATTCATATTCTTCTATTATTCGGTATCCTGCACCGAATCCTCCTCGTTAGGTAATGAAAACGCATCCTCAAAGTTTAGTATTGTTCTTTTAACTATCTGTAGGGCATTTTTTCCGCAATGCGGACAAAACCTGGAGTCATCGCCGCCAAATACAGTTGTTTCCCAGTTGTGTCCACAGGCATGACAGTTTCCGCATCGGCTCTCATAGTCTGAAGTCTTCATTCTGCACCTTCGGCAATATCCAGCCCGCTTATTTGTTTCTCACATATGAATCCTCAAAATGATACAACAATATGTATTATTATACCACTTTTGCGTCTGAATGTCAACAAAGTTAGTTAATATCTATAATATGGTGAAAAAGAATTGTTCTGTGCTTTCAAAAATATCTTTATCCAATACAAAAACGGCACACAGTTCTGTCCTGTGCACCGTTTACGATATATTCGCTTGTCTTGTTGTAGTATGGGCAACTTTTGGTCAACTAATTGGCTGGAAACTACATTGAAATTGGATAAGCTGATTTGCCTATCCGAACTGATTTTGGCAATATAGCGTGCTTTTCTGCTGACGCTGGCTTTCCGCGATATGCAGTTCTCATAATAGCATATTATCCGGAAAAGTGCAATGGATACAGAAAAATAAAATCGACGGTTTTGTATCCTGCATACAGACCTGCACACACCGGAGGGGGCAGGCATATACTGTATCACAGGCGCATATCCGTCTGCAATACAGAACAGAAATGAGTGAGGATTTATGATGATTGATGCCAGCCTCGGCAGGGCATCCTGCTGCGGATTCCCCGGCGGTATGCCGCCCTGCCCGCCGTTCCCGCCGCAGCCCTTCCCCCCGCAGCCTTTTCCGCCGCAGCCTGCACCGCCGATTCCGCTTCCGCAGCCGGAACCGGACGCCATCCAGCTCCGTCTCGCAGCCGCACAGACCGCGCTCGCAAACGGCGCCGTGATTCCGTTTTCTTCGGTTGTCCGGCAGCTCGGCAACGGCCTGCGCTTTGATCCGGGCACCGGCGCAGTCTCCGTTCTGGAGCCCGGAGTCTATGCGTTCAACTGGCAGATGCTCGTACAGATGCCGGATGGGGATACCGCCGCGCCGGTCATCGCGCTGCAATCGCTGGACGGTCAGACCGTCCTCGGCTATTCCGGCGTTCCTGCCGCTGCTGCCGTAAACGGTGTGCTGCTCTCCGGATCGGCTGTTGCTGCGCTGCCGGCCGGTACCGCATGGGTACTGGTGAATGCAAGCGGCGTCCCGATAGATATTCCGGCTGCCGGTACAGCGCCCGCTGTCTTCGCAGGCTCCATGTCGGTCGCAGAGGTTCCTGCCCGCTGAAAGTCTGCCTGACTGCTAAAAAATCCCGACCGCTCCGGCCGGGATTTTTATATGCTGAGATGCTGGATTCAGTTCTTTTTTCTGCTGTAAAGCAGTTGTTTTCTCGCAAAGAAATTCCAGAGGAATGAGACCGCCGTTGCAGTGAGCTTTGCGATGATCTGAAACAAATGCGGCGCCGAAGCACTCAGCCAAAGCGCAAAGAGCTGCGTGATTCCGGCCGTGATGAGCAGACCGACCGCGCCGATCGCCGCAAAGCTGAGAAATTCTGCGAGCTTGCTTTTGACATTGGAGCGGCGGAAGATCCAGCAGGTACTGATTACAAAATTCACAGCCAGTCCTGCGATGAACGAGAGCGAATTGGCAATCCAGGCAAGCGAGGCTGTTTCGTCGAATGCAAATCGGAACAGCAGCCACGATACGGCAAAATCGACCAGAAAGGCCAGTCCGCCGACAAAGCAGTAGCGGAAAAACTGGATCAGCGTATTGTCCGTTTCACCTGCGAACAGCTTTTTCCACTGACCGTTTTTGCAAAGCGTCAGCACCTCTTTCAGTGCGTCGTTCATGCGCGCTCCCCCCTTTAATGCCAGAATGCAAGCATGGATTCAGCTTCTTCATAGAGCAGCGGGAAATTTCTGTGCAGCGCGGAATCACGGTTGCCGATCAGCAGCATTGCTATGACGAATACAGTCAGGATGCAGGCTGCAATGCTGAAACGGCAGCGCAGGCGGCTTTCCGGATCCGCCGCTGTCATGAGGATCACCGCTGCGCATATGCACATGACCGGCGTGAGATCAAAGACGTACTGCATCCCGCTGCCGGCCATACAGAATTCGATCCAGCCGACCAGACACACAACGGCAAAACCGATCAGCAGGACTGCCCGCTTTTGCAGCGCGGTCACGCTCCGGAACGGTGTTTTGGCGTTGCTGCCGGTCAGCGAAGTCCGCAGCAGGATCAGCGCAGCCGCAAAGAACGGTACTGCAAACAGGCCGCAGTTCATATAGGCGAAGCGGTAACGCTCATACTGACCGATCGGCTCAGCGGTCAGCGTCACGAACGGATAGCTCAGATGCAGCATCATCGGCTGGAACAGATAATGATAGACCGCATCGGGCAGTGCATAAAGCCGCAGCTTGTTTGCACGGATATTGCTGACCGTGAGCTGATAATTCGTGCCGAAATCCAGCGGTGCGCCGAAGCGCAGATAATTGTAGTACAGCAGTCCCGCAGTCACGGCAAGAAGCGGCGCAGCAAAAATGACGATGCGGAGCAGCTTGTCTCTCCGCGTGAGCTTTCTGCTGCGCAGAACGCCGATCAGCAGCGGCAGCAGGATCGCCGCCGAGACCGCGAGCGTCGGGCGCGAGCCCGCACAGAGTCCGAGCGCCAGCCCGCTGATACAATATTCCGGATATGCTTTGCGTTTTGTTTTGGTCCGGACTGCCAGCATCCCCATCCAAAGGCAGAGCATCAGGAAGCAGATGCCCGATGCGACCGGCAGCACATAGACCGCCCGCGCATGGACACAGTAGAAAATGCCCGTCGCTGCGACCGCCGCCGGAAGGATCATGCAGAGCATCAGCAGATTCGGCTTCCGTACCAGAAGCTGCACGGCTGCGAGCACCGCAAAGCAGGTCATCGCGGCGGCAAGCACCGCAAAGAACATCGTCGCACCGTCAAGCGTCGGTGTTTTGCCGGTGATCCAATAATACGGAAAATACAGCAAAAGGACAGGCACTACGCCGAAATATGAATAGTACTTCCCGTCCTTGAATGCCATATCCCACCGGTAATCGACATTCGCTTCCGAGCGAAGCGATGCATCATAGATATGCTCCGGCGGCATCGCTGCAAGCGATTCGGAGACGGGAATCCGCAGATGCACCTGTCCGTTCTGAAAGGCATCGAATGTCAGATAATAGGAATCGGCATCCGGATAGATCACATTCTGCTTATACGGCTCCGCCTTGGATGCGGGCAGAAACAGCAGCGGCGAAAGCGTGCAGAGCAGGATCACCGCCGTCAGGATCAGTCTGTGTGATGTAAGGCGGCCGTCAAATATGATGCGCTCCGGCCGGAAGCAGCGCAGGGCAGCCACACCGGCTGCCGCCAGCAGCAGAAGCAGGAACCGCACGGTCATAAACCGGAACGGCTGCGCACTCGCTTCGTCCAGTTCCCGGATTGTCACATGATTTTCCGGCAGACCGGGAAAGGTGAGCTTTACGCCGTAGACCGGTGCAAACGGATCGAGATTCAGCACGCAGAGCTCTCCGTTTCCGGCAAACCAGCGGTCATCCGCAGTCTTCCAGCTGTCGGCGAAATTGCCGTCCTTGATTTCCAGCTTAGCGTGGATCATCGAAGCGGGATTTCGTGTTTCTGCAATGAAGCAGACAGCACGGACATCCTGCTCCGGATGACATTCCAGCTCGGCATCTCCGCCGCTGAGCTTCAGCAGACCGTCGCCGGTCAGATTCGTATATTCCGCATTGGCGATGATATTGACCGCCTGCATCCGTTCATAGCGCGGCGATCCGGTCAGGGACTTGCCGTTGAACACAAAGCATTCGGCCAGCAAGAGGATCCCCGCCGCAGCGGCACTGCGCCGCAGGAATTTCCGCAGCGGCAGACTTTCCGCAAAGAATCCCGCAAGGATTGCCGCATCGCAAAGCAGCGCCGTGACCGCTGCCGCCGCTGCACTTATGCCGGAATGCATTCCCGGATACGGTGACCGGACGGTAAATGCGGAGAGCAGTCCGTCCGTCAGCAGGAAAAACAGGATCTGGAGCAATACCGCAGCGCCGAGTGCTGCAAACGGGCGCAGCCCCGCAGCACGCTTCCGGCGCAGCTTTTCAGCATCCCGCGGCGCGCTCCTGTGCTTTGCCCGTTTCATTGTCAGCGCCGCAGCACCGGCCGATACAGCACCGGCAGCGGCCGGGATCACCAGATCACAAAGAAGTGTTTGCATGATCCGCTGTCCTCCGGTTATTTGGATTCGTGATATTTCTTTTCCGTATTGACATTCCAGATGCCGGATTTATCCGTGCTGCCGGCCCTGACCGCCTCCGCCGCACGGATCGCGGTCAGCATGGAATGATCCATATTGTTATAGCGATGCTGACCGTTTCTTCCGACACAGAACAGATTTTCATAGCCGTTCAGGAATCCGATGACCTGATCAAATTCGCCGTATGTATCGAAATATGCCGGATACGCCTTGCGCACCTTTTCGCGGTGCGCATCCAGACAGACGCCCTTCTGAATGACGCCCATTTTCCGCAGCTCGCGCACGGCAAATGCGATGCATTCCTCATCGGTCATATTCCAGAAGGAATCGCCTTCGTCGCAGAAGTATTCCAGTCCGATCCAGACCGTATCCTCCGGCTTCTGCACCATATAGGGCGACCAGTTGTTGAAAATCTGGATGCGGCCGAGCTTTACGCCCTTGTCCTGCACATAAATCCAGCAGTCCGGAACGATGTTCGCAAGCGTGCGCTTGTCAGTCTGATTTTTGAGTTCGAGCTTTTTCACGAGCAGGCCGACCGTGACGAAATCGCGGTAAGGGAGGCCTGCGGCAATGCGGCTGATATTCTCATCGGCGCTGTCCATGCCGGCGATCAGATCCTTGACCGGCATCGAGGAGATGAAGATATCGCCCTCAATCTCGGTTTCGCCCTCCGCTGTCTGACAAAGGACACCGGTGACTTTTCCGCCTGCGGTGTGAATCTTCTGTACCTTACAGCCGAAGCGGATTTCACTGCCCATTTCCTGCACCTTTTGGCCGACCAGTTCCCAGAGCTGACCGGGGCCGTATTTCGGATACCAGAACTGCTCAATCAGAGAAATCTCCGCATTGGCATTGTTCTTTTTGCCGGTCAGCTTCCGGAGCATATCCTTGAGGATTGCGAGGATCGAAAGCCCCTTGACGCGCTGTGCGCCCCAGTCGGCCGCGATCTCGCTCGGATGCCGTCCCCAGAGCTTTTCGGTATAGCCCTCAAAGAACATGGAATACAGCACCTTGCCGAAGCGGTTGATATAGAAGTTTTCGAGATTATCCTCCGGCAGCTTTTTGAAGACGGATTTCAGATAGCTGAAGCCGGCGCGCAGCGTAGTCACGAATCCCATATTTCTGACGGTATTGAAATTCATTGTGACCGGATAATCGAAGAAGCATTTTTTGTAATAGATGCGCGACACTCTGTCACGCACCAGCATGACGGTATCCTCCTTCTGCGGATCGGGGCCGTTATCCGAAAGCGGCTTTTCCCGTCCGAGCACCTTGTCGTCATAAGCGGGCTTGCCCTGCACGGGCATGAGGTCGCTCCACCATTTCATGATCCGCTCATCCTTTGAGAAAAAGCGGTGTCCGCCGATATCCATGCGGTTGCCGTGATAGCGGACGGTCTGCGAGATGCCGCCGAGCACTTCGCTTTCCTCAAGGATCGTGACGCGGTATTCGCCGCTGCCGTCACGGAGCAGTTCATAGGCAGCGGTCAGGCCGGCGGGGCCGCCGCCGATGATGATAATATTCTTCATATTTACAGCCTTTCCGGATCGGGGATCCAGCGTTCTGAGCGTATTGCATTTTATGCAATTTCATTGCGTTTTTATTATAACATACCGTTCACCCATTTGTCAACCGCCGGGCAGTGCCCGGTGCCGTTTCCCTACGGCGCCGTTTCGCGGAGCATATCAGGTTTGTCGCTGTTACGGCGCTGTTCGCGCCTTTTTTATGGTCTGGCTTACATTTCATTCTGCTTATATTCGTGTCTGGAGAACTTTAGATCATGGCTGCGGTTCGGCCGCCGGAGAACTTTAGATCATGGCTCCGGCACTGCCGGCGGCGCTGTTCGCGCCTAATCAACGGTCTGGGGAAATCTTATTCTGCTTCCATACGCTTCCGGAGAACTTTAGATCATGGCTGCGGTTCGACCGCCGGAGAACTTTAGATCATGGCTCCGGCACTGCCGGCGGCGGAATTGTAAGTGCATTGTAACCGCTTTGTTGTTGCAATCGCGGCGGCTCTGTGCTATAATCTGCACATAACGGAGGTGACGGATCATGCTGACAGGAAAAGCACTCCTTTCAAGGGTATTCATGATCGGCGCATTGCCGTATCTGTTTCTCTGCGCCTGCGATACAAAGGAGCAGAAGCAGCAGAACGCACTGCGGGAGCAGCAGGCAACGGTCAATGCGCAGAATTATATCAAGGAAAAATACGGCTTCACGGCGAATGTGACAGACGCAGGCGTTGACCGCAATAAGGGAATGTTCGGCGGCTCACCGCGCAGCGATGTCATTGTGGATATGGAATATGAGGGCAGAGCGTTTCAGGTTTTCATTACAGGAGAGACGGAAAGCACAGCGGGCGCCGACACATGGCAGATTGAAACGATCGAGAAGGCGTTCTGCGATTATCTCCATGCAAATTTTGACGGCATTGAGCAGATCGACCTGCGGCCGCGCACATACGCAGAGCGTGAAAGCGATACCGCGTTCAGCCCGGTCTATTATGACGACAGCAATCTGAAGGAGGCGGCACAGAGCTGCTATTCCGGCGTCACGGCCTATTGCCTGCATACGGATCTTTCCAGAAAAGCGGATTTTGCATTTCTGAAGGATTACTGTCAGGATGACAGCGGAATTGACGCTGAATTCATATCCTGCCGGACGGCCGATGTCTTCGGCGATTCCTACGCAGCGCATCAGCCGATCTGCTGCGAGAGCTTCCGCACCATGAACAGCCGCGGCGAGACCTATCAGCCATACAAGCTGCAAACGGTCGGGGGCTATCCCTGTTATATCGCGCCGGAGCAGAGCGGTCATGTCACGATCGAAAAAACGGCTGCGCCGGATGCGGCGGTATTTGACGGCCACGGCATTGTCGGTGCGGAAATTGATTCCGATGCGCTGCGCATCACGGTGGACAGTCCGACGGTTGTCACGGTCTATGTGCCGGTGGAGGAGATCGGGCGATTTGATGCAGACGGCTACCAACACGCCGGAACGCGGATCGGGCATTGCTACAGGGACAGCGGCGGTGAACAGCATTACAATGCAGGCTACTGCAAGACAGCCGGCGGGTATGCGATCATCGAAGCACATCTTCCTGCGGATGCGGATGATATATATGTATTTCTGCACGATCCATCCAAGGACTGACGCGCAGGATACGGAGAAAAAAAGAGAGGGGAAAGACAAGTACGGCATTGCCGCCTTGTCTCTCCCCTCTTTTCGCAGCTGATGAACGGTCTGAGGAAATCTCATTCTGTTTCCTGCCGGTTGCAGAACGAATCAAAATAGAATGTATCCTCAGTAAAGATGCCTTTTTCCGAGCCGGTAATGAGGATTCTGCTGACTCTTGCAGTCAGCCCGCCGATTTGGCAAAGGTCTTCGAGATCCTCACCGCAGTAGCCGATATAGCGGAACGACCGGCTGTCGAGCCTGCGGTTGCCGAGTGCAATGCGAAAGCGCAGCGCATCGGTCGGATCATAGAGATACTGCTTATCGAGCTTGATCTGCCGGTTTCGGACAATGCCGCGCCGGACGGCCTCCGAATTCTCCATTGTATACGAACCGTATTCCCCGGCGGCATTCGCCATATCAATGCGGCTGATCATCTCCATGCACGAGCCGCCCTGCTTTGCAGCGATCACCCTGTCGTCCGGCAGCACCGTGACAGCGCTTCCGGTCTGCGGCATCATGCAGAGCAGATTCGGCACACGGACATAGGGAAAGCCGCCGCAGAGCTTATAGTTATAGGCAATGATCGTGTCCCACATCGCGGCATTCTCCTTGACAACGACATACCGCACCTCCTCCATTCTGTCATCGTATTCGATCTTGGGAAGCCGATAGGTCTCCATGAGCGACCGCAGCGTAACATTAAAATACACATCCGGCACAAGCTGATTGCGCAGGAGCGCAGAAGTAAAGCTGCGGCTTGCAAAGCGGATCGTCAGGCGATTTTTTTCGCGCACGCATTCAGATTTCTGTACAATCCCGTAATGCACAAGCTGACCGTTGATGCGAAGCACCGCCGAATCCGGCAGCTCCGTGAAATCGTCAATGAAGAACTGTGCCGAGAGCGCGGCGAAGGCCTGATAGCGGTCGCGCAGCAGAGAGAAGTGCAGACATTCCGTCAGCGTGACCGTCCGCTGATCCGAATATGTAAGTACACATTCCACATTCATGCAGCCGTCCCTCCGATCAAGGTCAGCGACCATTTTGCGCAGCGGGAATCGCCGCTGCATTCGGCCGCCGTGATCTGCATACCGGAAAACTGCGCACCGGCAAATTCAAAAGAAAACTCCGTATGCAGCAGCATGGCACTGCGGAAAAAGGCTGTCAGCGCCGCCGCATCCCTGATGCGTGCAGAGCCGGAGAGCGTGAGCTGACAGGGCAGTGCAGCGAGCATTGTCTGATGCAGCGAGCCGTCACAGAGCGTCTGCCGCAGCACGGGGACTTCCGTTTTGAGCTGATATCCGCTGACGGACAGCAGCACATCACCGAGCATTGCTGTCAGAGAATGCATTTGCAGATCGACCGTCATTCCTCATCCTCCCTCCGGAGCAGACCGCCGAGCGTGAGCGTAGTCTCACATTCGAGCCGGTCGATATTTTTCTGATAGGACACCGCCCCGCGCCGCATTCCGGTGACGCAGAGCTGCAAATCGGTGAGCGTCTGCATGAGACATTCATCGGCATCCGCGATATGGATTGCCGGATCGCAGTCCGGGCGCCAGAGATAGCGCAGCCGCAGCGTAACCGAGACCGGCGCCGCGCAGCCGTCCGTGAGCGGTTCATCCGTCCGAAGCTCAGAGACCGCCGCCGTGATGAAGAATGCAGTCTGCGGGATCGGTCTGAGAATCTGCGGATATTCAGCGCAGGCGCAGAACCCGGCTCTGCCGAAAGCGCCGATGAGCGCCGCAATGAGCCATTCAGTCACACCGCATCCCTCCCGTCCGGAGGAAGACAAAAGCGTCATCGCGGAGCAGCGGCGCAGCGGCAGCGCGATATGTGATCATGAGCTGTTCCGCGTGCGCACAGGGATCATTGGCGGTTTTTCCGTCCGCCGAAGCGCCGGCAAAGGTCGGTGTCACATTGCCCGCCGCGATGATCCTGCGGTACTGGAGATTGGCGCAGGCAGCAGCGTAGAGATAAAGCCGCGGATCATTCTCATCGGCCCCGTCACGCAGCTCCCCTCTGACTTTTTGCACGGCGGCAGCAATGAGATCGCGGTATTTGCGCGGATCCTCTGTCATTGAAAAGGAATGAAAGAGCTGCATGATTTTAGCTTCATTCATATGCATCCTCCGATCTGTCCGTACTGCCGAGTGAATAGGCGGAGAGACCGTCTGACGGCGGCATATGCGGATTCTCCGGCAGGATCGGCTTTCCGGCAGCGGGCGCACAGTCCTTCAGCAAGGACTTCCGGAGTGAAAGAAGCTGAGCGGCATCCATATGCAGGGCAGAATCCGCAAGCGCCTTCGTACAGGCATTGTCGCCCCAGCGATAGCAGAGCCGCACGACATCGCGCCGCACCGCATCCGAGAGCTGATCGACGGTACGCAGCGCATCGCTGTAAGCTCTGCGGAGAATCTCGGTTTCAGCATCGGCCTGTCCGCCGAGCGTTTTTGTGACGCCTGCGCGCCGCTGAGCGGGCACGGCAACGAAGCTCCATTCATAGACATCATTGACATCGTCAAGCGTGGTATAGCAGAGCGTCCCGCCGTAGACGCGCCCCTTGATATGAGTACAGGGCTGCTGCAAATGATTTTTGCCGCAGACAGAGCAAACGCGCTTGCCGCAGGCGCAGGAGATCGAGACCTCCTTTTTGATGCCGCCCTCGATCTCGCGGATGAGGTCGCTGTTTCGTTCGGTGCGCACCATATAGGCATTGGCGGTAAGGCAGCAATATTCCTGACCGGCCTTTGTGCGGCGTTCGGGATCTCTGCGCAGGCCGGTGCGGAAGATGCGTGCGGTCTGATTGCCGGAGCGCGGATCGTGGTCAAAGATGCCTGTAACGCCGACGAAGCGCTTCTGCAATTCGCTGAGCGCCTGCATGGAAAAGCAGTCGCCGTCGCGGTCGATCTCATTATCGCAGAGGATGAGGTCGAAGATATAGACCTCATCGAGGGAATGGGATCTGCGTGTAAAACGGTTGAGCTGATCGAGCAGCTCATTCTGATTCTGTTCCATAATACCTCCTTGCCGTCCGGGCAGTGCCCGGTGCCGTTTCCCTCCGGTGCCGTTTTGCGAAGCATATCATTTTTGTCGCTGTTACGGCACTGTTCGTGTCTATTGTTTGATCTGGGGGAATCTTATTTTGCCTCTATTCGCTTCCGGGCAGTGCCCGGTGCCGTTTCCCTCCGGTGCCGTTTTGCGAAGCATATCATTTTTGTCGCTGTTACGGCACTGTTCGTGCCTATTGTTTGATCTGGGGAAATCTTATTTTGCCTCTATTCGCTTCCGGAGAACTTTATGAAATGGGAGCGGGCACTGCCCGCCCCATTCCGAATCACATCCGCGAAGCGGATACCTGATTCCCCCCGCGTTTCGGGAATCAGCTCCCGATCTTGATTGCAGCAGCAGCACCGTCCATGAGCGGCTGGAATCCGATGCGAACAGAGACAGCGATGCGGTCGAGCTGGCAGTCGATGAGACGGTCGGATTCGAGCAGCAGATCGGAGCCGGTGATGCAGGCAAGCGCGAAGTCTCTGGAGATACCGATGACCGTTTTATTGTCCAGGGATGCATCCTTCAGGAGCTTAGCGCCGAAGGGCAGTCTGACCTGTCCCTGCGCATCGAGCGTGCGGTCACGCATTTCGGTCATCGCGAGGATCGCGGCGACATTTGCAGGCGAAGCGATGACGGTGGTGAGGTCATAGTCGGAGAACTGACCGTAGAGATTGGCAAGATCGCCGTAAGCGAGCGTAGAGGATGCGGCCTGCACGGGCGTGACAGCAGCCTTGAGGACAGCGAGCGCCTTGCCTGCGATTGCGCCCGCGAGCTTGTGACCGACGGCGCGGAGCATGACGGCAAAGACATCAATTCTCTGCTGACGAATGGTCTCATAGGACGCAGAGATCAGTCTGCCGTACTTATCGAGCGGGATCGCATCGGATTCGGTGATGACGGTCTTTTTGAGAGAAACGCCCTCCGCCGTCGCTGTGGAATATGCACCGTCCGTCTCGTCGATGCTGAAGCCCTTGCAGGCGCTTGCCTTGACGCCGGAGGAAGCGGCAGTCAGCTCCGGCAGAATGGATTCCTCCATGCCCTTTTTGATTGCTCTGCGGACGAATTCCGGAAAGAGCACCGCGCTCTCGGTCGTGGTGAAGAACTTCTCCACGCAATCGCAGTCCGCACCGGAAACGCGGATACCGAAGCGCTTGAGCTGACGCTCATAGGCATCGAGCGCGCCGAGCTCGGTACCGGCATACTGTGCAGAGGGATCGGCCGCTTCGAGCGCCTGTGTGAAGGAGCGGTTTGCGAGATGATACATTCCTTTTTCGAGCTTGACAGAATCGTACATAGCAGTTCCTTTCTGCGGGGCATAGCCCCGACTGACATATGAAATACAGTAATTAAGAATCGGCCTGCTGCCTGAGCCGCATTTCGATCTCAGCAGCCTGTGCATTTTTGAGTCTTGCGTCGGCCAGCTCGGTCTCGTCCTGCAAATTGATGATATTCCATTCGAGCTGCGGATCACCGGCAAAGCCCGCGCTGTGCAGGACAGCCGCGCCGATGCGCCGGAGAACGGGTGAAAGCACCCTGCGGAAATATTCGAGCTCCGAGGTGAGGATATCGGCCTGCTGCTTGGACATCCGCTCGGTCGAGGACCAGTTCAGACCGAGCAGGAAGGGCGGGATCGAGAGCTTCGCGACGATCTGTTCGAGCAGCTGCCGCACGGGAACATTGGTATCGAACATCTGATTCTCCGCGCCGATGACCTTGATATCAATGTCACCGACTGCCACGAAATCCTGCACCTCGCCGCACTGTGCAGCGCGGATCCCGGCCTGCCATGTCTCGGCGATTGCGGCGGCGTGTTCCTTTGCGAAGCCCGCAGCACCGCTGTCGGGACGATAGGTCACGGCATAGCGCACATTGCCTGCGCGGTCGTAATTCTGCCCGATGCACTCATAGATGCGGAGCAGAATCTTCGAGACCGCAGGCAGCCCGCGCAGAACAGAAACGCCGCAGATACTGCCGGGCGGCGGATCGAGCGCTGCAAAGAGCAGCCGCGCCGGATCTTTGAGCGGTGATTCGGAGCCGTCCGGCCTGCGGATGAAGTAATCGCAGCGGCCGTCGGGGCGTGCAGCGAGCCGCAGCACGGCGGGATTTGCTGTAATGAGCCCGACGGGATTGCCGTCCTGATCGGTGCGCAGCTCGCCGACGGCATTGCCGTAGGTCAGCAGACTGTCGAGCATCTGATCGGCAAAGAGCTGGAGCGAGCAGCCCGCTGCATTGACCGGCACGCGGTCAGCGAAGCGGTCGAGGATCTCCTGCGCCTCCGGATCATCCGCACGGAAGCGGAATCCACCGCAGAGCCGGACGATCTTGCGGATCGCGGCATCCATGACGGGAACGGCACAGCGCAGCGCATCATAGAGCTGATATTCCTGTACCGAGGGCTGGGGCGGTGGGAGAAGCGGAAGCCGTTCGGCAGCGGAACGGGGCGCGCCGAGCAGAACGGGTGCCGCAGGAACGGCAGCGCGCCTGCGAAACGGATTTTTCACACA
>CAMOOV010000021.1 GCA_946621745.1 uncultured Ruminococcus sp. | reverse complement strand
GGCAAAATCAGCCAAAAAGACGCGTGTTAGGCTTAGTGTCAACACGCCCTAAAATTCCCGGCCATGCAATCAAACATGGCCGGGATTTTGTTTTGTATGATGCGTGACGGAGCCGCGCAATGAACGGGCGCGGGCATTATTTCCAGAAGCTCAGTACCTCGGTGTCAATACCGATATCCTTTGCCAGAAAATGCGGATCCTTGCCGGCCTTTTTCTGCTTCTCATAATCGCGCAGCGCCGCAAAGACCTGCTTTGACAGCATGAAGCAGCAGGGGATATTGATGAGCGTCATGAGACCCATTGTGATATCCGCGATCGTCCACGCAAAGCTCATTTCCATGAGCGCTCCCGCAAAGATCACGGCGATGCAGAAGATATAGAAGCCGGTCATGAAGCGCTTCGAGGGCGGCTTTTTGCCGTTGAGATAGATCAGCGCATTGTCAACATAATAGAGATTGCCGAGCAGTGTCGTGAATGCGAACAGCACCATTGCGGCGGTGATGAAGACCGGCCCGACGCTGCCGAAAACCGTCGAGATTGCGTTCTGCACATACATCGCACCGGAAACGGATTCGTTATAGGGCGTGTTCGTGCTGAGACACATAAACGCAGTCGCGGTGCAGAGCAAAATCGTGTCAATATAGACGGAGACCGTCTGCACGAGTCCCTGCTTGACGGGATGCGTGACATCTGCGGAGGCGGATGCATTCGGCGCGGAGCCGACGCCCGCTTCATTGGAGTAAAGGCCGCGCTTGATGCCCATGACCAGACAGCTTCCGGCCAGTCCGCCGAGGATCGAGCGGAAATCAAATGCGTCCGCAAAGATAAGCGCAAACATATGCGGGATATTTGTGATATTCGCGAAAATGATGATGAGCGAGATCAGCACATAGGCGATGCCCATGAACGGCACGATCTTCTCGGTCAGCTTGATGATGCGCCGGCCGCCGCCCATGATGCAGTAGCCGACCGTGACCGCGAGGATGATGCCGACGATGATCGGCGTAATCTTCGCATCATAGAAGCTGTAGACCTCAAAGGTGGACTGCAAGTTGTAGGAGCAGAGCAGATTGAAGCCGACTGCATAGGTCGCGATCAGGAAGATGCAGAAAAGCACGGAGATCAGCGGCTTTTTCAGTGCTTCCTCGATGTAGTAGGCGGGGCCGCCGTAGCAGCTGCCGTCCGGATTCTTCCGTTTATAGATCTGCGCGAGCGTACTTTCGACAAAAGCCGATGCCGCACCGATAATGCACATCAGCCACATCCAGAAGCAGGCGCCCGGCCCGCCGATGCAGATCGCAGTCGAAACGCCGACGATATTGCCGGTGCCGACGCGGGATGCCGTCGAGACAATCAGCGCCTGAAAGGATGAGACCTTCTGTTCGCCCTTCGGCTTTTCGACGATCAGCCGGCAGGCTTCGCCGAACAGACGGATCTGCGCGAACCGCGTCCGGAATGAGAAATACAGTCCGGCGGCGGCGAGAATGATGATCAGCACCGGATAATACATGATGTCGTCGATCTTGTTGAGTATGTTCATGAGACTGTCGAGCATGGTTTCCTCCTTCGGTTTGGCTGTGAATTTCGGTCAAGCTGGGAGATAATTATATTATACATGATTTCAGCGAATCCGTCAAGTTAAAATATGCAAAACGCAGATGCCGCAGAATAAAAAAACAGGCAGCTTCCTTTTTCGGAAACTGCCCGTTTCTGATTCAGATATCAGCCTTCGCTGGATTCTGCTGCTGCCTCAGAGGATTCCGCAGCTTCTGCTGCTTCACTGGATTCTGCTGCTTCGCTGGATTCCGCAGCCTCAGAGGATTCCTCGGAGGTCTCATCCTTCTTTTCCGCGCCGCCGGCTGCGCCCTGATCGCCGGTGCCGGTGACCTCGAAATCGACCTCGATCTTCTGCCACTTCTTGAAATCGGAAGGATCAACGATCTGGGAAGAATACTCGCCGAAATCGCCGGTGACTGCGCCGTCAGCGGTGTGCGCATCTTCCGGGAAGTTGTTCACCCACTGGTTGTAGATGTTGGCACGCATTTCCTTGCCGTCATCGGAGGATGTGTAGTTCTTTGCGTTCATCGTGATCGGCTTGCCGTCCATGCGGATCTCCTTGATCTCAATGCACATATTCGGATAGAGCGTGGTGCCGCCCTTGACGATAACAGCTGCAAACGAAAGGCCGTCGCAGCGGTAGTCGCCGTTTGCATCGCCGCCGATGTCGAACTGGCAGCCCTTGGTGCCTGCATCAACGCTGACCGTATAGGTGCCGTCGCCGGTGATCTTCGGAACGCCGGCCGCATAGGTCATGAGCGAATTGGCAGTGCCGTCGTAGCTGACATAGAACTGTCCGTCATTGATATAGAGGAATGCGTGACCGTCCTCAGCAACGACCGGCTCCTCAAATTCGATATCCTCTGCAGCAACGGATTCCGCTGCTTCAGAGCTTTCCGGTGCGGTGGTCTCAGCAGCGCTGGATTCTGCTGCGGTTGTCTCGGCAACGGAGGATTCCGCCGTCGAGGAGGATTCGCCGCAGGCCGTGCAGACTGCGAGCAGTACAGAGGATGCGGCGAGAACCGCAAAAAGCTTCTTGTTCATGATTCAAAACCTCTTTCCTTTATGTTTGGTAAAATATATGTATCTCCCGTGCAGCGCGGACGGTTTATCCGTTCATCTTCTGCACTGATTTTATGATACAACATTTCAGCGGAATTCGCAAGTGGAAAAAAGCCGAATATTTCTGCGGGAATGTGCGTATATTTAAGCAAAATCAACAAAGCCCAAACAAATATTAAGCGTTTTACGGAATGTTGCATAATTATTTTGGCACCGGTTTGATGAATCTGTATATTGTATATTACAGAAAGGAAACTGATAGTCAGATTCCGCATTCTGTCTAAATATTTTTATACAGAAAGTTTTTTTTATTCAGGTATTTACAAATCTAAAAAGATGTGATATAATAAATAAAAATGCGGCATCGCAAATACCGGTTTCATATATACTATTTATATATGCCATATACCGGCTGGAAGCAGCGGCCGCTTTGTGAGGAGGGCCCGCCGGTGAAAAATGGCATTCGGATGTCGGATATTGCAAAAAAACTTGGTGTCAGCGTTGTGACAGTCTCCAATGCACTGAACGACCGCGGCGGCGTCAGCGAGGAAATGCGGCGCAGGGTCAAGGCTCTTGCTTCGGAACTGGGCTACCGGCCTTCGGCACCCCGCACCCCCCGCAAGACGGTCTCCGCCGTACAGGAACAGGGCGGCAGCATCGGGATCCTGACAAGCCAGCGCTTTGCGGATGTCCGCGGGACATTCTACTGGTTCCTGACCGCCGGCGTATCCAAGGAACTGACCAACTGCAATCTTTATTCGGTATATGAGAGCGTCTCTGAGGAGGATGAGCGGAATTGTATTCTCCCGCGGATCGTGACGGACCGGCAGGTGCGCGGACTGATCGTTGTCGGCCAGCTTGCGACGGATTATCTGGAACGGCTGACGGCGGTGCATATCCCGACACTCTTTCTGGATTTCTACGATCAGCACAGCGGAATTGATTCCGTTGTATCAGATAACTATTATGACAGCTACCTCATGACTGAGCAGCTCGTGTCACTCGGACACAAACGGATCGGCTTCATCGGAACGGTCACTGCAACGAGCAGCATCCACGACCGCTTCCTCGGCTATATCAAATGCCTCATGGAGCATCGCATCCCCTATGAGCGAAAATGGACACTGGATGACCGCGGCGAGAACGGACTCAATCTGCCGGAGATCATTTTTCCGGAGGACGATATGCCGACCGCATTTGTCTGCAACTGCGACGAGACCGCGTTCCGCGTGATCGGCGCACTCCAGCGCAAGGGCTATCGCGTCCCGGAGGATATCTCTGTTACCGGTTACGATAACTATACTGTATCCGATATGTGCGTGCCGGCAATCACAACCGTCGAGGTCGATCTTGCAGAAATGGCACACACCGCCGTGACACAGCTTCTCAAACGGATCGACGATCCGCAGAAGCCGTCCGCACGGTATGTGATCCCCGGACGGATCATCATGAAACAGTCAATTACGGTACCAAAATGATTTTAGGCGAATCGCCTAAAAATAGCCGCTAAATTTTGTTTGATAAATTATTGCAATCGCAAAATTTATGTGGTATAATATCTCTATGGATCTATGTGTGGCTATTACTATGCCCATTTGCAGATCGCCTTTGCAGAACGGCCGCCGGGACACGGCAGCTCCGGAATGCGGAATCTGGTCTGGGTGCGGTTGCACACGGATGATACAAAAAAGAAGGAAAGCGGCTTCGCTCGCCGCCGGACTTCGAGATCACATTTTGAGGCTTGCAGGAGGTGGTTTTATGCCAATGAGTTTTGCTTATACAGCAAAAGACGCAGTCGGTAATGTCCGTAAGGGTGTTATGACAGCAGCGGATGAGCAGGAATTTCTGGCAAAAATCCGAGAAAAGGGAATGTTTGTCACCGAATACAAGGAACGCCAGACGAACACCAAAACAATCAAAAAGTTCAAGACGAGAGATTTGGCGTTCGCAACCCGTCAGATGGCAGCTATGCTGACTTCCGGTCTGACGCTGGTCAAGGCACTTGACATTCTCTGCAAAGAGCAGGAGAGCGAAGCTGCTCGAAATGTCTGGCGCGATGTGTATGAAAATGTGCAGAAGGGTGAATCCTTCTCCGATGCACTGGAAGTACACGGCAGCGTCTTCCCGACCTTGATGACTTCTATGGTCGGCGCAGGTGAATCGTCCGGTCAGATGGATGTCATCATGCAGCGTCTCAGTGACTACTATGCCAATCAGAATAAGCTCGCAAACACCATTAAGAGTGCGATGGTCTACCCGATCATCCTCGTCGTTCTGACCGTTGCGGTCGTCATCGGCGTTTTCGTCTTTATCATGCCGACATTTGAAGACCTCTATGAAGATCCGAACATGATGCCCGGACTTTCCAAGGCCATGATGAATATCGGTAAATTCCTTGTCGCACACTGGGTCATACTGATCCTGGTTGTGGCTGCGCTGGTATTCGCCTTCATCTACGCGCTGAAGCTCCCGGATGTCCGATTGAAATGGGACCGCTTCATTATAAAAGGCCCGGCGTTCGGTAAGCTCGTTGTCAAGATCTATACCGCCCGCTTCGCGCAGACAATGGCTTCTCTGTATTCCTCCGGTCTGCCGATGGTCGAGTGTCTGAAGCGTTCTGCGGATACGCTGAACAACTCCTACATCTCCCTGAAGTTCCGTGATATCATTGATGAAGTCAAGAGCGGTGAAACGCTCAGCTCCTCGATCCAGAGAGCTGATATCTTCGACTCCATGTTCTGTTCGATCATCTTCGTCGGTGAGGAAGCCGGTGCGCTGGATGACATCCTCGCGAAGACCGCTGAATACTACGACGAAGAAGCAGACTCCGCCGTAAAGCGTCTCTGCTCGCTGCTCGAACCGGTCATGCTGATCGTCCTCGGTGTCGTTATCGGTCTCGTCTGCGGCGCGTTCTTCCCGGCCCTGTACGATTCCATCGGACACATCGAGAATTCGTAATCCCGATCGAAGCTTTGTGTGCGGCGGCAGCCGCCGCCGCACATCATGTGATATCCAAAGAAATAATAATGAGAGGTGGAAATAGCAAATGCTTTCCTTTGACATTACCGACCGTAATATCAAGATCATTAAGGGAACTGAGAACAACGGCAAGATCCGTATCAGCTCTGCGACAACGCTGAATCTCGAAGAAGAGGTCATCGTCAACGGCCATGTTCGCGATGTCCCGCGCCTTGCAACCCAGATCAACCAGGTTCTGCGTACCAACAAGATGCCCGATAAGGAAGCAATCGTCAGCATCTCCTCCAACATGACGATCTTCAAGGAGCTGCATATTCAGAAGGCAGATAAGCAGACAGACTTCATGAAGATGGTTCGTGCTGAGATGGCTGCTGCACTCGGCATCGACGAATCCTATTCCGTGTCCTATATCATCGTCGGTGATTCCGACCAGACCGACGGTGCCGTCAAGGTTCTGGCGACTGCCTGCCCGTATGAAGTCGTTGACTGCTACAAGCGCGTCTTCAATATGCTCCAGATCAATCTGCGCAGCGTCATGATCGGCTGTAACTGTATCACAAAGGTTCTGCTCGCAGACACCAAGGTGAAGTCCAAGATGCCGCTGCTCGCTGTTCAGATCGACAACAACTTCATCTCGCTGAACCTCTATGAGAAAGGTCAGCTTTCGTTCTCTCGTTTTGCTTCGATCTCCGCGGAGGACTATGACGATTCCGAGGACTATGTGTTCGAGGCTGTCAACGAGAACATCTTCCGTATGCTGCAATTCCAGAAGTCCAAGTCCGGCAGCGATCCAATCGAAAATGTCGTATTCTACGGCGATACCCATGAATATGTCAGACTCACAAATGAGCTGGAGAAAATGGGCATCCGCACCAGCATCATCAATGTGCCGCCGCAGATCCACGGCTACGAGAATCTCGAATTCTCTTCCTACGCAAATGCGATCGGCGCGATGTTCAAGCGCAATAAGGATACAGAGCGCATCAATCTGCTTGAGACAGATACGGTCAACAACAACCGCATCAAGTCGGATTCCTCTTATGCGCTGCTGCTCGGTGTCTGTGCACTCGCAGCAATCGGTCTCTGCTTTGCGGGCTGGCTTGTACTGAAGCTTCAGAACAACTCCGTTCAGAAGGAGATCGAGGAATACGATGCGAAGAAGCAGTGCCAGTACACCAAGTCGCTGGACGCACAGATCGCGATGCTGGCGCAGAAGCAGGTAGCAGTCAATACATATGTTGACGGCGTCACGGACGCATATAACTCATTCAAGAGCCGCCCGAAGCCGCAGAAAGCACAGTATGAGGCCATCGAAGGCGCAATCAGCAAGGCTGTCGGCGAAGTGCTTGAGACTGAGGATGAGGAAGCAACAAAGAAAAAGTACGAAATCAAGAAATTTGATTATTCCGGCGGCACATATACAATCGAGCTTGAGGTTGACCGGGAAAAGGATGCGCCGATGTCTGTTCTTCCGGAAAAGATCGTCACTGAGCTCCGCGGTCTGCCGATCGTTCAGAGCCTGAATTACAGCGGCTACAGCTACGATGAAGCAGATAAGACCGAGGAGGATCTCGCTGAAGCAGATGAAGCAGAGGGCGAGGACGACGAAACAACAGCGAAAAAGGGTGTCATCAAGATGGAAATGACTATTGCTGTTAAGGGCGATCAGGTAGACATATTCAAACTTACCCCGCAGGCGGAAGAGGAGGCAGCGAAATGAAATTAGGATATCGTGAAAGAGTCATACTGATTATCGTACTGATTATTGCAATTTTTGGTCTCGGCATTTTCGTATTCATCAAGCCGCAGTGGGAACAGCTGAATGATAATAAGGCACGCCGTGATACACTGAAAACCGAGTGGGACGGAAAGCTTGCAGAGTTTGACCGGATCAATCCGACAAGAGATAAGATCAACGAGGATGTTGAAAACGGCAGGAAGCTTGCACAGAAGTTCACCGGTGAGATGACATCTGTTGAGCTCGCGAAATTTCTCCAGGATAAGTTCATCAATACCGAAAAGAATATCGAGGATGAAGTCATTCTGAAGGAAAGTGTTGCGGTTTCTGATCCCGGCACAGCTTCTCTGAGCTATTACTACTACAGACCGAATGTTGTGACATACCCGCTTTATGAAAATGCTGACCTTGACGGTTCGCTTGCAAAAGCAGTTGCGGAGAAGATGAAGGAAGCAAACACGTTCGCGCTTCACTCTGCACAGACAACAGGTTCCGGCGCAGCAACATTCACAATGCTTATCAACCGCGAAGACACCATGGAATTCCTCGATGCAATCTATAACTACAGCAAGGGTGACAAGGAAACGATGATGATCGAATCCGTCACGCTGAAGGAATGCGATTTCAACGAGGACTACGAAGAGGGCGAAAACGCAGAAGCAGCTCCGGTTCAGCCGGCAGCAAATGACGATGAAGCAGAGGGCGAAGGCGAAGGCGAAGAGGGCGAAGCAGAAGCAGCTGCGCCGGCCGCAGAAGAGCCTGCTGAGGTTCCGAACGGAATAAAGCCGGGTTACACCGAAGTCACCGTTGCTTATCGCGTCTTCTATATGCAGGAGCCGACGAAGGCCGATGTCGGAGACGAATATCACAAGGAAATCTGGGACGGCGAAGAGTGGAGAGATCCTGCACCCGCACAATAAACAGAAAGATCGGATGCCTTCTTAGAGGATTCTTTAAGAAGGCTATCCGCAGTTGAGAAAGGTGGTTTCCAATGAATAAAATTATGGAGAAAGGAAAAGTGAAGGGCTCGATCCTCTTCACCGTCATCACGGTGATGATGGTTCTGGTCGTGTTCCTTATGTCTACGCTTGTTCTGACTTCATCCGCGAACCGCCGTTCGTATTACACCTATTTTGAAACGCAGGCGCAGTATGCTGCGCAGGCAGCACTCGACGCAGTAACAAACTCCGCATATACGGATGGCGAATTCCATGAATGGGTGGTCAAAGCTTCTAAGGAGTATCATGATAATACATCAGATACGAAGGAAAAGCCGAAGGTCACTGTCAATTTTGACGGAACCGATATCCAGTTCTCCGATAATGTCAATGCAGTCACCTGTGAGGTGGAGCTCGCAGATGAAATGCTGGTCTGGGATGAACTGACAGGTGCAGTTCACAAGACACCGGCCTATAAGGTTACGGCAACGGCTTCTGTCGGTACCGGCAAAAACCGTTCTGATTATACGGTTGTAAACTACATCTATGAGAACTACCGCGTTCCGGATTCTGACAAAATTCCGACCGTGAATAACTCTGCCGTAAACAGACTTTACAAGTACAACAAAAGCGGCAGCGGCGGGGACAATAGCAGTATTCTCCCCGGAAGCCCGAAAGCTGTCTTTTCGTTCGGCAAAAGTGCGACCTCTAATAATATGCAGTATTTCGGTCCGCAGTATTCCGGTATGAGTAATCTTCCCGCAGGCAGAGGCTTGTACGACGGAATTGCACAGGACGATAAGCAGTTCTTTACAGCACTTTCAAACAATAGCCATTCTGTAGGCAATGCTGTTTTTGTCAGTAATGTCAAATCCAGAGTCAGCTCGAATTATATTTTCCAGAATTATGGCGAGCACGCGATTTTCTATGGCAATTTGTATCCGGCACAGCCGCATCAAGGCTTCTTCTTCAAAGCAGATATTTCTGAAGGAACCAGGGCGACAGGCGGCGTTGACTATACAAAGACGCCTTATGTATATGTTGACGGAGTCATTGACACATCTGACAACAACGGTTCCGTTCTCATCGGCTATGATGATAAGAAGGAAGAGGGTACTACAAATATCAACCTTTACTGCGGCGGTGTGAAGGTCGGTGAAACCGGCGACGGCTCCCTCATAGTCCGCGGCGATGTGTTTATGTATGACCCTTCTCTGAACTCCTACTGGGGCGGTGCTGAGGAGGCCGGAAAAACCCGACTCGGCTACTTCGTAGACAACAATGTCGGCAGAATGAATGCTCCGTGGGGTATCAGCAGTGCCGGCGGCAACATCTTCTGCAATAATGCAAAGCTGACGCTTGCAAAAGATATGTACATCCCCGGCGATCTGGTATTTACGAATAATGCCGGTGAACTGGTGATTGGCGCGAATGTTTCGGTCGGCGGAAAAGTCCTCTGTGCAGGCAAGCTGACAGTGACAGGTAATCTCGACTGTGCGACGATCGTAACCACGACCTCTGCGACTGTTGACGGCGTAAACTATAATCTGGATTCTGTTACTGATCCGAATCTGCAGGGCTACAAGATTGATATGGATGGTGACGGTACCCCGGATACCTTCAACTATTCCGCTTTCCTCTATGACAAGTATGCAGATAAAGACGGTTACGGACCATACCTCAACACTGCTGACAATGAGATTAACAACACATACGATGGAGAATGGGACGCTTATTTATCCAGGGGCTATCAGCAGGCTCTTATGCCCTATAATATGCGTATTGAGGAGATCATCGGCACATATTATCGCTGGGATCTGAAGAGCACTGACAGATCAGTTGTTGAGGAAAGAATAGAAAAAGATACATTGATCGCTGAATCGAAACAAGCAGGCCATAATTACGGCATCAAGGCATTCGACTGCGGCGGTTATGTCGCTACGATGGAAAACCCTGAAGACTGGAATCCTCAGACAAAATATAACAATGATGCTCAAAACTTTATGAATAATGTTCCTGAAGGGGCTACTATCATAGAGGATATAAACGGCGTTTGGAATGAGGATCCGGATGCACCGGACGGACATTACTGGAGAAAAGTCGTTTATAATGAAAAAGCAATTCGATATAGTGATCCGGTGTGGGTTGAAAACATGATGTATGTTCCGTACACGACTTCCAGAAACACTGTAACACTTTCTGACGGCACGACAAAGAAGACCAGCTTTATGCCTGTCTATGAGCCTATTGCCAATGAACAGGCTGTTATGGCAGCAGTCGGTGATACCGCGTATACTGATCTGGCAAGCTTCGCTTCCGGCATTGATAAGAAGTATTCATGCGATGCCAAGCCGGGGTACACGATGCTGTCTGATGCAGGCTTGATTCGTACAGATATTCAGGTCGGCTATCATGATACAAGCAGCGGAGCATTTACGAAACTCCCCGGCGATCGGCTGTCGAATGCATTTGTTATCAAGGAAAGCTGTTATATTGATCTCAATGAATCGGTTACGAAAGGTTTTACCAATTTCTTCGTTGATCCGGAAGGCCACGATGCGACCGATCCGATCAAGATCGTGATCAGCGGCAACAAACAGTGTGCAGCGATGTTCGTCATTAATAATACTGCATATTATTCGACAGATTATAAGACCTGTGAAAAGGGCTATGCGGAAATGACTCCGCCGAGAATTGCACCGAAGGGTGCGGTTCAGTTCTTCTTTGAGGATGGCTTCTACCCGACGAATCTGTTCCAGATTCACAACTCCGGTCTTTTCCCGTATTCTCACCTTACGGGAGGTTACGCTGATGCAACCGGTAATTTCCACATCGTTTCCAATCCGCTTTATCCGATTGATGATAAAGGCAACATAAACGAGCAGTGGACTAAGCTGGATAACGATATCAAGTACAGCTATGAGTATGTACCGACCAGCATCGTGTATGGCCAGGCCGGCGCTGTATATAACAGCCAGAACGGTGAGATCCTGCACGCGAATGTTGTGATGCCGAAGTCCACATTTAATGCAACAAACGCCAACCAGTATAAACCGATCGTTGCTTATCAGGAGTATTGGTACAGTTCAGTCTATTCCCTGGAAGGTACTCCGACAGATCAGCTCTGTCCTTGCTTCGGTATCGGCTCTGTTGTCTGCGAAGATATTACAACCGGATCGAACATTGCCTCCGTTGTCTATATCGGAGATGAAAACATTTCCCCGGAGATCATTCTGAACGGCATACCGACCGTATCGAATTACAGACATAAGATCGGCACGGAGAACGGAGAGTATTTCAGTAATGACCACATCGGTGCATCGTAATCGAAAGGAGGATGTTTCATGAAAAAGCAAAAAGGCATGACGCTCATGGAAATCGTCATCTCGATTGCTGTCTACGGTGTCCTCGCTTTGCTCGTGACGGAGATTATGACAACGGTCAATGCCACAATGCGTGCTACAAGCCAGCTGAATGACAGACTTGCATTTGAGGCGAAATTTGCTGACAATAACATGACGAAGGATTCGTCGGGTAATCCGTTTGACAGTAAAATCGTCTCCTATTCGATCACATACGATGACGGCGGAACCAAACACTGGATCGGTGATACAACAAAACAAGCACTCGAATATAAAATGGATTACCGTGATCCTTCGATTGTCGGAACGAATTATGCACAGAATGTCAATTACCGCTTTATTACTTTTGACAAAATTGTGATGGAACCCTCGGAGTATCCGGGCGAATCTTTCAGCTTGTTTATTCGTTTTGTTCCGTATTTTTCCGATGAAGCACCGGCAACGCTTGACGGCAAGAAAGCTGCGATCGAAAGCGCCAAGAAAATTGTCAAACGAATTGATTCATACAAGACTGAGCTGACCAACGCGACAAATTTCAATATCTCTCCTTCTGATGCTCCCGAATTGAAAAAGAAGCAGAGCTATTCCGGTAATTTTGCACTCGGTTCGGAATGGGTGCTCGATATCCATAACTCATCCGATACCGTCACAACAGATGTAAAGAGCTTGTCTGCAAAACTGTTATTCAGTATTTCCGGTGATGTTTTGGAAGACGGTACGAACAGACAGTGGGCAGATAATGATCTGGAGATCTTTCTGTATAACCGGTTGACAAGCGATGTGCTGAGTGCAACTTACTTTAATCGTGCAGTTGTTGAGTTCAATGTCAATACCATGGAATTCAATCATCCGCTCAGTCTGACAGCAGCAGAAACCATGCCTGAGATTATAGACTATGAGGCAATTCTTGCACAATGATCCGGTTCTGTCGGCAGGGAGAGCTGACTGCTCCCCCTGCTGCGGAACAGAAAGGAGGATGCTCTAGCAATGAAAAAACGAATCAAGGGCTTTACACTGATCGAGCTTGTGATTGTGCTTGCGCTTTTCTCGATCGTCATGTTCAGTATTTTGCAGCTTTTGGACCCTGTTTCCAAGTTCTTTGTCCGAAGCTCGAATTACGAAACAACGACAGCTTGTATTGATAATATCAAGCGTGCGATCGAAGGTAACCTGAAATATGCTGACCGTGTCCGCGCTTACAGCGGCTATGAGGCGTTTTCCGGAAAGCACGGCGACGGTGAAAGCCCGATGAGCGATGATCTGACAGGACAGGTTCAGAGTTTCTGGGAATACTTTTTCAAAGATCGTGAACTGATCGACTGTGAGGGCTCGATTTATGTCATGGTGTTTGATAATCGTCCGCAGAACGGCGGAATAACCGGGCTTAGCAAGCTGTCTGATTTTACCGGACAGAAGCGGAATTCCGGAAAGATTTCCAGGATCACGATTCCGTTCAAGTGCGGAGAGGACATTGACCTGACGAACAAAAATGTGGAAATTGATGACTGGTATGTTAACCAGAAAATGTACGGCAACTATAATTATACATTTTCACTGGGTACATCTAACGACTTTATTCTGACGCCTGTGCCGACATCGGAGAGTGAATCCGGACCTGAATCTTCGGTGCCGTCTCCTGCTCCGGTTCCCTCTGTGCCGGAAAGCTCGGGCTCTGATCCGGTTGTGGTATTCAATCCGACAGACTGCACGGTACAGATCTCGTCCTTCCAGGTTAGCAGAACGCCGGACGGTAATGCGCTTCAGGTTTCGGATACAGCGCAGAGATCCTTTGCATCGTTCTCCATGAAGAATGTTCTGGATGCGACGAAGAAATACGCTTCTCCGACCTATGATTACAAGATTATTCAGAATCCGGATGCTGCAAAGCGCAACGGATATTCTCAGAATTCTGCCGGTGAGATCGACCAGCAGCAGTATATCATCGAATCTACTGGTTCGGGCGAAGATGCTGTACCGATTCCTCTTGTCCGGTATGAAACGCTGCATTCCAATGCCGGTGCAGGTGTTGTAGATTCCTTCTACTTCATCTTCACACTGCCGGAAACCATTTATGACGGAGATACCGACAAAGCTGAATATTCCAAGTATCTGGCGGATGTTATTTCCACCTACGGAGCGTAAAAAAATAGGGGCAGCCGGTGTTGCCGGCTGCCCACCTATTGAACTTTCAGCGGAACAGGAGAGGAAAAAGTGCCGAGGTTGTAAACTGCATCCGCTCCGGTTCAAAGATCGGCATGAGCATCGACTTGTAATACCAGTCTGATATCTGCTCACCGAACCATGCACCGAGCAGCAGGCCGACACACAGGTACGGGCCGAATGCAAATTTCGAGCTGCCGGTCACCTTCTTAATGATAAGCCCGAATATTACAGCAAGAAAAATGCCGATGACTGCCGCGGGGATTATGGACTTGTATCCGAGATACAGGCCTGCACAGGCCATCAGAATGGTATCGCCCAGCTCGATACCGCGTACCTTTTCACCGGTTTTTTTCTTGATGTAAGCACCGCTGATCTCACCGATCAGGAAGAACGGAACGCTGATGCAAAGCATTCCGATCAGGCGCTCCCAGATCGAATGATAAGTGACAAAATAGGCTGGAATCGCAAGCACTGCGATCATCAGCAGCATCGGTACATACATATCCATCGTGTCCCAGTCGATGAAGCCGATGCAGATCAGCAGGGATGTGAAAATGCACATCAGAAAGCAGTTGACGCTGACACCGAAAACCAGCAGATTCGCAACATACAGCAGGCCGTTCAGCGATTCGACAATCGGATAGCGCGGGGAGATCTTTTCGCCGCAGCTGTGACATTTTCCGCGCAGGAAGATCCAGCTGAAGACCGGAATCAGGTCAATGAGTCTGATCTTTGCACCGCAGGTCATACAGTGCGAGGAGCGCTTGATGAGTGATTCGCCGCGGGGCAGCCGGATGATGACTACATTCAGAAAGCTGCCGATGCAGATGCCGTAGAGAAAGACGATCGGGATTGCGAGCAGCAGAAATCCGGCGAGATCATCGCCGTAGCTTTCCCACTCATTCCACCCTGTTTGTGCTGCTAAGACAGCAGCCGTTAAATTTCGGTACATAACGGTACCCTCCTTCATGGTTTGTACTGTTATCTATTTTACCACAGTTTGGCATATTTTTCAAGAGATTTTGGAGGTTGATTATGAGAAACATCCGAATTGGTGACTACCTCGTCGAGGAGGGCCACATCACCCCGGAACAGCTGCAGCAGGTTCTGCAGAGACAGCGTGAATCTACAGATCAGAAGAAGTTCGGCGAAGTCATCGTCGAGATGGGCTTCATGTCTGATATCAAATTCGCGCAGGCTCTGTCCGTCAAGCTGCAAACTCCGTTTGTTGACCTGAACAATGTTGAGGTTGACGGCGAGATCGCACGCATGGTACCGCAGGACCTCGCTGAAAGAAACTGCGTCATCGCGATCAACAAGACCGGCCGCCGCCTGACCGTTGCGACCGACGACCCCGTCAACTTCAATATCCTTGAAGATATCAAGGTCAAGACCGGTTATGACTGTATTCCGGTTCTGGCAACCCGCAGCGCGATCAAGAAGGCAATCGGTAAGGCCTACCAGATGACCGACCTCGGTGATCTCGGCATTGACACCTCTCAGGGCGAGATGATGGAGGATGAGGAGTCCCGTGACCGTGTTGAGAGCGCGCCGATCGTTAAGCTCGCAACGCAGATCGTCGAAAATGCATTCCGCATGGAAGCAACGGATATTCACCTTGAGCCGTTTGAAAAGTATACGCAGATCCGCGTCCGCGTCAACGGCGACCTTGTCGTCCTGATGAATGTTTCCTCGAATGTCCAGAATCAGCTCGCAACCCGTCTGAAGCTGATCTCCGGCATGAATATTGCTGAAAAGCGTATCCCGCAGGACGGCCGTTTCTCCCAGACAGTTGACGGCATCCCGCTCGACCTCCGTGTTTCCTCGCTCCCGATGGTTCACGGCGAAAAGATCGTTCTCCGAATCCTCTCAACCGGCGCGATCAAGACGCGCGGCCTGCATGAGCTCGGTATGTCTGATTATAACTTCCGCCTGTTCGAGAGCATGATCAAGTGCCCGCACGGCGTTATCCTCGTTACCGGCCCTACCGGTTCCGGTAAGTCCACCACACTGTATGCAGCGCTCGGCGCGATCGCAAGACCGGAGGTCAACGTCGTTACGGTTGAGGACCCGGTTGAAAAGCAGATCGAAGGCATCAACCAGTGCCAGATTAATGTTAAGTCCGGTATGACCTTCCCGGCAGCACTTCGCTCCATTCTCCGTCAGGACCCGGATATCATCATGATCGGTGAGATGCGTGACGGCGAGACCGCTGAGATCGGCATCCGCGCCGCTATCACCGGACACCTCGTTCTTTCCACGCTCCATACCAATGACGCGGCATCCACCATCGTCCGTCTGGTCGATATGGGCATCCCGTCCTACATGGTCGCATCCTCGCTGATCGGCGTTGTGGCACAGCGTCTCGTCAAGGTGCTTTGCCCGAAGTGCAGAAAGCAGAGAATGTCCACCGCAGAGGAAAATGATCTGATGCACATTGATCATTCTGTTCCGGTCTACGATGCAGTCGGCTGCAATGAGTGCGGCAACGGCTACCGCGGCAGAACGGCTATCCACGAGATCATTCACTGCTCCGGCGATATCTCCACGCTGATCGCGAACGGCGCAAGCTCCGATGAGCTGGAAAGAACTGCCCGCGCAAACGGCACAAAGCTGCTGCGTGACAATGTTGCCGATCTGGTTCAGCAGGGTGTCACCACCATGGACGAGCTGGTTCGTGTTACATATACGGTCTAACCGTAAAGAGGAAGAAACGGAGGATTTATCATGCCCATTATCAATGTCAACAAAATTCTTGACGATGTGCGTGCGCTCGGCTGCTCCGACCTGCACTTCACCGTCGGCATCAATCCGGTTGTCCGTCTGCACGGTCAGCTCCGCAAGATGAGCAGCTATCCGGAGATGACAGATGAGATGATTGCTGAGATCGTCGAGCAGATGACGAACGAGCATCAGCGTGCCAATGTCGGTAAAAAGATCGACACGGACTTCTCCTATGTCACCCGCGCCGGCTACCGTCACCGCTGCAACATCTTCTTCCAGCGTGACCATACGGCCATCGCGATCCGTCTGCTGCGCAATGACATCCCGACACTGGAGGATCTGTTCATGCCGCCTGTCATGTCGGAATTTGCGATGCGTCCCCGCGGCCTCGTGCTCATCACCGGCCCGACCGGTTCCGGTAAGTCTACTACGCTCGCCGGCATGATCGACTATGTCAACTGCAACAAGTCCGCACACGTTATCACGATTGAGGACCCGATCGAGTATGTTCACGAGCATAAGCGCTGCATGATCAACCAGCGCGAGGTCGGTGCCGATGTTCCGAGCTTCGCAATGGCACTGAGAGCTGCACTTCGTGAAGACCCGGATGTCATCCTCGTCGGAGAAATGCGTGACTTCGAGACCATTCAGGCTGCTATCACTGCGGCTGAAACCGGTCACCTTGTTTTCTCGACACTTCATACAACCTCTGCACCGGACACCATTAACCGTATCATCGACGTGTATCCGGAGCATCAGCAGAACCAGATCCGCGCACAGCTCGCAAACGTTCTGGTCGGCGTTGTCTCTCAGACACTGCTTCCGCTCAAGAACGGTACCGGCCGTATCGCGGCAATGGAAATCCTGAATGTGACCGACGCTGTCGCCGCCATGATCCGTGAGGGTAAGATCCACCTGATCCTGTCCTCGATCCAGGCAGGTAAGGCACACGGCATGATGTCGCTCGACCAGGAGCTTGCACGTCTGGTCAAGAACAACACGGTCAACGAAGTCGATGCACTCGAAAAGTGCCAGGACAAGACCGAGTTCTATCGCTATCTCACCGCAATGGGCGGCCAGTCCGTCATCACCCGCGAGGGCGTTATCGGCTGATTTTCACAAAAAACGGGGCGGATCTTTCCGTCCCGTTTGCATTTTTATTTACACAGAGAATTGACAGTTGTTACAACCCTGTCACCAATTTTGTGCAGAATAGCAAAAACGAAACACGAAAAAACCCATAAAACTCGGCTTTCGTAAAAGTTTGTTCACAATTCAGAAATATTGCGGAAAAGACTTGACTTTTTTCTTTGGATGTGCTATACTAAGACCATAGAGAACGGCGGAACGGATTTGAGAGTCGACTTAGAATCCCGGAAACCGTTATCTGATCGAAAAAGCAGTGGAATCTGCTATTTATTTGAGGAGGTAATTTATCATGAAAAAGAAAGGCTTCACCCTGATTGAGCTGATCGTCGTTATCGCTATCATCGGCGTTCTGGCAGCTATCCTGGTTCCGGCAATGCTCGGCTATGTTAGAAAGTCCAAGATCACGACTGCTAACACCACCGCTAAGTCCATCTACAATGCAATCAACACCACGCTGGTTGACATGGACACTGCTGATAAGTCTCTTCCGGACAGCGCAAGCAATGTTTCTCCGAAGGGCAACTCCCAGTGGAACGGTACTAATGGAAGCTACTTCCAGAATGCTGTTTACTCCTACTTCTCTGATATCGCAAAGGTTAAGCAGTTCTCCTACACGATCGAGAAAGGCTCCTGCACCGCTACCGGTGTTCTGAACGGCTCTTATCCGGGTGCTTATCCGAAGGCATGGGATGTTACCATGTACAAGGCTGTTGGTTCTGTTGCAGACTCCTATACTGCAATGGAGAACAATCAGTGGGGTAAGTCCTGATCATAACTGATTGATCAGTTTTGTTGATGCACAAATATTGCAAATGCCTCCTTTTAGGAGGCATTTGCTGTATCTTGTATATGTTAACGAATATTATCGACAGTCGGGCTGTTTTTGTAGAGAGGATAAATTATGAAGAAACGACACGGCTTTACACTGATTGAATTGATTGTTGTCATTGCGATCATCGGTGTACTCGCAGCGATCCTTGTTCCGGCGATGATTGGCTATGTGAAGCGCTCCAGAATCTCGACCGCGAACAGTGCAGCAAAATCGGTTTATAATGCGCTGAATACATCTATGGTGGAAATGGATACTGCTAATTTCGATGTGCAGCCCCTGATGAATCAGGATATTGAGGCAACCGGCACCGAGATCTACGGCTGCAAGGATGCAGCTACCGTGCAGTCTCCTGATCTCGCGACGCTGAAAAAGATGCTCTATGCCAGAGTCGTAGAATATTTTTCTGATGTCCAGCGTGTCAAGGATCTGAAATTCCGCTTCGGCGCACAGGGATGCATCGGTGTCGGCATCGTCAACGGCAAGTATCCCGGTACATATCCGCAGGCGATCACGGTGCAGGATTACGATGCGAAGGGCTCTGCATGGACTGTGTCAGATGCGCTTGCGTTTGCAATGAAGGATCCGAAGGAAGCAACGACCTGATCGTTCTTTTCAATATGGACAACAGGCAGCACTGCGTGCAGGTGCTGCTTTTTTGTATGCAAAAAAATCCCCCGCCTGCATCGGCAGACGGGCGGAAAGGGGGGAAATGCATCTGCGGTTGATTGGGGAGTCCGCATTGCGTTTCATGCATATATCATACAGCAGAACGCCGCGAAATGCAATGACTGATTTCTGCAAGATCATGCACTTTTGCTTCATGATTTTATCCCCTGCGTATTTTTGCAATAAAATATCATACGGATGATTGAATCCGGTATTGCAATTCACGCGAAAATATTTATAATAAAATACAGAGGCACACGAAAAACGGTGCCTTACATGAAATAAGGGAATCATGAATTTAAGGGGGAAGCATGATGAAAGGTTCGGCAAGAAAACTGGCTGCCATTACAGCGGCCGCAGCGATCAGCCTGACAGCGGCAGCACCGCTCGCTGTCTCCGCAGCTTACGGAGTCGGCGGAAACGGCAAGGCGATCATGGAGTATCTCGACCGCGGCATCTATGCGGTCAAGTCCGGAAACGGAATGTTCGTCAGCTGGCGCTGGAATGCAGATGACGCAGACGACGCGGAATTTCGCCTTTACCGCGACGATACGCTGATCTACACCAGCAAATCCGGCGATGCAACATCCTATCAGGATAACGGCGGCAATGCAAAATCCAAGTACCGCGTGGATCAGGTCTCCGGCGGCAAGGTTGTCGATTCGCAGACCTGCAAGCACAGCTCCGGCAATAACTATTTCGATATCCCGCTCAACAGCCCCGGCTCGCAGTATTCGCCCAATGACTGTGTGGTCGGCGATGTGGACGGCGACGGACAGTATGAGATCTTCCTGAAGTGGGATCCTTCCAACTCCAAGGACAATTCGCAGTCCGGCAAGACTGATGATGTCATCATCGACTGCGTGACGCTCGAAGGCAAGACGCTCTGGCGTATCAATCTCGGCAGGAATATCCGCGCCGGTCAGCATTACACGCAGATGTGTGTCGCGGATTTTGACTGCGACGGCAAGGCTGAACTTATCACCAAGACAGCAGACGGCACCAAGGACGGCAAGGGCAAGGTCATCGGTGACGGATCCAAGGATTATCGCAACGGAGACGGCTATATCCTTTCCGGCCCGGAATATATGACGCTTTTTGACGGACAGACCGGTGCGGCGCTCGATACGATCGACTTCCCGGTTGCGCGCGGACAGGTCACAAAGGCAACATGGGGCGACAATTACGGCAACCGCGTTGACCGCATGAACAGCGGCATCGCTTATCTCGACGGCGTGCATCCCTCCGCGATCTACGGCAGAGGCTATTACACACGACTGACAATGTCTGCGATTGATGTTGTGAACAAGAAGCTCGTCAAGCGCTGGGTGTATGATACAGGCTTCAATCGGAGCGCCCCCGGCTTCGGCTGCGGCAACCACAATGTCATGGTCGCGGATTCCGATAACGACGGCAAGCAGGAGGTCTTCATGGGCGCTTCTGCGATCGACGACAACGGCAAGCTGCTCTGGACGACCGGTCAGATGCACGGCGATGCAATGCACCTCGGCGATCTCGATCCGAGCCACGAGGGTCTGGAGCTTTGGGAGTGCCATGAGGATAAGCCCTACGGCGAATCCCTGATCGACGCAAAGAACGGCAAGATCCTGTTCCATGTCGAAAACAGCAAGGACACCGGCCGCTGCGCAGCAGACAATATCTGGAGCGGCAACAAGGGCGCGGAATACTGGGGTGCTGCAAACGGCAATGTTTACAATTCCGCAGGAAAGGTCATCGGCTCAACAAGACCGGCACAGAACTTCTTCATCTACTGGGACGGCGACCTTGAGCGCGAGATCCTTGACGGCACGAACATCAGCAAGATGACCGCGGCGAACAAGATCGACCGCATCTTCTCCGCAGGCGGCTGCGCCTCGAACAACAGCTCCAAGAGCGTTCCCTGCATGACCGCTGACCTCTTCGGCGACTGGCGTGAGGAGCTCATCATGCGCACATCGGACAACAAGGCGCTCCGCGTTTTCTGCACGACAGCACAGACCAAGGTTCGTCTGACCACGCTGATGCACGATATGCAGTACCGCGCACAGAACTGCTGCCAGCAGTCCTCGTACAATCAGCCGCCGCACGCCAGCTACTATCTCGGCTCGGATGCACCGCTTCCGGCACGCCCGAATGTAGTTGTCAACGGCAAGGGCACCGGCACAACGGATCCTGTTATTGTTGATCCGGTCGTCACCGATGCACCGCAAACACCGGATCCCGTCGCAGCTAACGGAAAGTATGTCCGCGAGCTGACTGTTCTGGATACTGCCAATGAAGCCGGCTGGTTCCTCTCCGATCAGCCTGCTGCAAAGGGCAGCGCCGTCTTCGGCGACAGAGATTACACCTATACTGCGATCCCGGATCAGCTTGCAGGTGCAGAGGTCATCGAAAGTGCCTGCGGCTCCAAGAACACCGATGCGCAGCTTGCACAGTTCAAGGCAGGCGAGAAGATTGATGTCTTTGTTCTGCTCGACACCAGAGTTGAGACGAACGACAAAGTTCCGGCATGGCTTTCTGATTATCAGAAGACCGGCATGACTGCTGAGACGAGCAATGATGTGACATTCTCCGTCTACAAAAAGACATTTGACAAGGATGCGGCTGTTACGCTTGGCACGAACAATATGACAGGCAATGTTGTCAACTATACGGTATTTGTCAAGGCCGCCGGCGCAGAGGTTCCCGCAGAGACTACGACGGTTCCGGTGACAACAACGGCAACCACCACGACAACCACCACGACAACCACCGCTGCGGAGCCGCAGCAGGCGATTCTGCTCGGCGATGTCAACTGTGACGGTGAGCGCGATGTGACGGATGCTGTATTGCTCTCGCAGCTGGCAGTGGAATCCCGTGATGTTGTTATTACCGCACAGGGCAAATTGAATGCGGACTGCAACCGTGACGGCAAATTCACAATGGATGACACGACGCTGCTGCTGCAATTCATTGCAAAGCTGGTCAAAGAGCTTTGATCTTTGACACTTTCAAAGTTTCCATCCTTCTGTTTTACGGGTTTTGCGCTGTCCTGATTCGTCAGGGCAGCGCGTATTCTTTCTCTCAGACAAACCGGTATTTGGCGGTGCTTCTAACGAAGCTATGTGGGGGCGCTGCCCCCACACCCCTG
>CAMOOV010000020.1 GCA_946621745.1 uncultured Ruminococcus sp. | reverse complement strand
GACAAAATTATGCCTGAAAATCCGTACATTCACCCTATGTGGACAGGTTCTAATATATCCGATGATCTCAAAGCAGGCAGTCACAAAGGACATCATGACCGCCGGTCTGCTGACTTTTTTAAGACAGATTCAGAGACAGCCCTGCTTTAATCAGAATAATAATCAAAGCAATCTGTCTCAGCTCTGCGGAGATTCCCAGAACAGACGAATCCAGTAGATTCACCACAAACGGGCTGACGGCGATCCCGACGCCGAGCATCCCGATGATGCGCGGCAGACCTAGCTTTTCAGAAACAGCGCCCGCCGTCAGTCCGGCAAGCAAAATAATTGAAAATGATAACAGCATTTCACACCTCCGAAAAATAAAAAGCTGACAGCTTCTGCGTAAAACGGCAGAAGTCATCAGCTTTTAAAAGCGGTTCCGGTTTCCCGCGGGAGAACATCATTCCCGATATATAATTAACAATTCAATTGTATCGTATCTGAATTGAATTGTCAAGGCGATTGTATATAGTTGAGATCATCATGTTTCGCCGGATAAGGCAGTATCGGGCGGTTTTGAATTGACGAAACTGAATTTTTCTGCTATAATAAGTCTATATCAACCGATTTGGCGGTGATGAGATGATCCATTATTACTTCGGAAAGGGCAAGGGCAAAACTTCTGCTGCGGTCGGAGCCTGCATCCGGGCTGCCGGAAGCGGTCTGCGCTGCGTCATGATACAGTTTCTGAAAAACGGCACAAGCAGCGAAGTGGCACTGCTGCGAAAATGCGGCATTGATGTTTTTTCCTGCGATTTTGAGGGCGTCCGATTTTTCAGTGGGATGACTGCTGAGGAACAGCAGCGGGTGATCCTTGCACACAATGAGAATCTGCGCCGCGTGATTGCAGGCGCATATCAGGTGATCGTACTCGATGAGCTGGGGGATGCCGTGCAGAAGCACGCAGTCGATGCAGCGCTCGTGGAAACGGTGCTGGCGCTGCCGGATACAGAGATCGTGATGACCGGACACAAATGTGCGGAACAGTTTATGCAGTGTGCGGATTATATCACGGAATTTCAATGTATCGCGCATCCCTATCAGAAGGGGCAGAAAGCACGAAAAGGATTTGAATTTTGAACAGGTTTATTTATCGCGGGACGAAAAAGCTCCGCTGTGGATATACGACCGGCTCCTGCGCGGCAGGCGCAGCAAAGGCTGCGGCAAAAATGCTGCTGTCCGGCGAAACGGTCTCACAGATCACACTGATGACACCCGCCGGCATTCCGCTGACGCTGGATATTCTGGAACTGCGGCTGACCGATGATTGCGCCTCCTGTGCGATTCGCAAGGACAGCGGCGATGACCCCGATATCACAAACGGAATCCTGATCTATGCGACGGTATGCAAGTGTGAAAGCGGTGTTGTCATTGACGGCGGAGAGGGCATCGGCACCGTTACAAAACCCGGTCTCGATCAGCCGGCCGGAAATGCAGCGATCAACAGCACACCGCGCCGCATGATAACCGATGCACTGACGGAAATTGCCGCGGAACACGGATATGCAGGCGGCTTTCATGTAATTATTACTGCGCCGGAGGGCGCAGAGATTGCGAAAAAAACATTCAACCCGCGCATGGGCATTACAGGGGGCATTTCGATCATCGGGACAACGGGAATCGTCGAGCCGATGAGCAATGCGGCAGTCGTTGATACGATCCGTGCAGAAGCAAATATGCGGCGCGCTGCCGGACAGGAAAACCTGCTGCTGACGGTCGGAAATTACAGCGACACATTTTTGCAGGATTTCAGACCGGAGCTTGCAGACCGCGCCGTCATGTGCAGCAACTTCATCGGGGATGCGCTGGATATCGGCGTGACGCTCGGTTTCCGCAGTATTCTGCTGATCGGGCATATCGGCAAGCTCGTGAAGCTCGGCGCCGGTATCATGAATACGCATTCATCATATGCAGACGGCAGAATGGAAACGCTGATCGCCTGCGGCGCGCTTGCGGGAATCCCACGTGAGCTGCTGGTGCAGATACCGGAGTGCGTCACGACAGACGCGGCACTCAATATTCTGTATCAGCATCCGAAATATACGGAAATGCTGCAAATTCTGACAGAGCGCATTGCGTATTATCTTTCAGCGCGTGTCAAGGATCAGGTGCAGACCGGTGCGGTCGTTTTCTCGAATCAGCATGACCTCCTGTTGAAAACTGCTGGTGCAGATGCGATCATTGCGACAATGACGGAGGAAACGATATGATACATTTTGTCGGGGCGGGCTGCGGTGCGCCCGATCTGATTACCGTCCGCGGACTGCGGCTGCTGGAGCAGGCGGATGTTATCATTTATGCGGGTTCGCTGGTGAATCCGGAACTTCTGCAATCTGCAAAAAGCGGCTGCGAGATTCATAACAGCGCTAACATGACGCTGGACGAGGTGATCGCGGTCATGCAGCGGGCAGAGTCGGAATCGAAAATGACCGTCCGGCTGCATACCGGCGATCCGAGCATTTTCGGAGCGATCCGCGAGCAGATTGACCGGCTTGATGCACTCGGTCTTGCCTATGATATCTGTCCGGGGGTCAGTTCATTCTGCGGCGCTGCGGCGGCACTCAGAGCGGAATACACGCTGCCGGAGGTTTCCCAGACTGTCATTCTGACACGCATGGCGGGGCGGACGCCCGTACCGGAATGTGAGCAGATCCGTGCTCTGGCGGCGCATCACGCGACAATGGTGATCTTTCTCAGCGCCGGCATGACTGCGGTGCTTTCCGCAGAGCTGATTGCCGGCGGATATGAACCCGAAACGCCTGCCGCAATCGTCTATAAGGCGAGCTGGCCGGATGAAAAAATCTGCCGCTGCACAGTCGGGACACTTGCGGAAACCGCGCAGAAAAACGGGATCCGCAAAACCGCGCTGATTACGGTCGGCGATTTCCTTGGCGATGATTATGCGCTGTCAAAGCTCTATGATCCCGCATTTGAAACGGAATTCCGTGAGGCAAAGATATGAAGAATATCGCTGTGATTTCCCTGACAGAGCGCGGAAGATTGCTGTCCGCACGAATTGCCGATGCGCTGCAATCGTATGACATCCGGCGGTTTTGCTTTCATAAGCATACGGATGAACATGCGGAGGCATTTGATGATTTATCTCAGCTCACAGGTCATCTTTTTTCTGTATATGATGCGCTGATTTTTGTCAGTGCGTGCGGCATTGCCGTACGCATGACCGCGCCGCATATCCGATCCAAGCAGACCGACCCTGCGGTGATTGCGGTGGATGACCGCGGACAGTATGTGATCCCGCTGCTTTCGGGGCATCTTGGCGGTGCAAATGCGCTTGCGGAACTCCTTGCAAAACGCATCGGTGCGCAGTCTATTATCACAACGGCGACGGACATCGGCGGCCAGTTTTCGCCGGACAGCTTTGCCGCTGCCAATGATCTGCTGATCGCCGATCTGACCGCAGCAAAGAAGATCGCTGCCGCGGTTCTGAACGGCGGGACGATCGGACTGCACTGTGCATACCCGTACCGGAATCTGCCGCCGGATATGACCGCGGCTGATGACGCAGCATACGGCATTGTGATTGCGGATGCAGTAAAACAGTCTCCGTATCCGGTCACGCTGCATCTGATTCCGCATAATATGGTTGTCGGGATCGGCTGCAAAAAAGGAACATCCGCGCAGCAGATCAGAGATGCCGTACAAAAAGTATTTGCTGAAAGCGGCGTATCTTCCGAACGGATCTGCAAGGCTGCCAGCATCGACCTGAAAGCGCAGGAAGCCGGATTGCTGCAATTCTGCGCAGATACTGACATCCCCTTGCAGACATATTCTGCGGAGGAACTGATGCATGCTGCCGGCGAATTCTCACATTCGGAATTTGCAGAAAAAGTAACCGGTGCGGATAATATCTGCGAGCGCAGCGCCGTACTTTGCAGCGGCGGGAAACTTGTCATCCGCAAGACCGCGCTGAACGGTGTGACGGTCGCAGCGGCTGAAATACCCGTTGAAATTGATTTTGAAAAGAGGATGCTCTGATGCTGTATGTTGTCGGATTCGGAAGCGGCGCGCGGGACTGCATGACCGCAGCCGCAGAACAGGCATTGCTGAAAAGTGATCTGATCATCGGATATAAGACCTATACTGCGCTGATGAAGCCTTTTTTTCCGGACAAGCAGTTCCTTGAAAACGGGATGCGGCAGGAGACTGAGCGTGTCAGGCTGGCATTGGAATATGCACAGACGCAGACAGTTTCGCTGATTTGCAGCGGCGATCCGGAACTCTATGGCATGGCAGCGCTGGCTTATGAATATCTTGCGGAATACCCCGGTACAGATATCGAAATCATACCGGGCATCACAGCAGCTTTCAGCGGCGGAGCAGTGCTCGGCGCACCGCTGACGCATGATACGGCGATCATCAGTTTATCTGACCTGCTGACGCCGATGGAGAAAATTGAGACCCGCCTGCGCTGTGCAGCGGAGGGCGATTTTGTCATCGTACTGTATAATCCGTCCTCGAAGCAGCGTGCGGATTATCTGCAAAGAGCCTGCGATATCCTTTTGCAGTTCCGCAGCCCCGAAACCGTCTGCGGCTATGTGAGAAACATCGGGCGCGACGGCGAACATTCCCGTATCTGCACGCTTTCTGAATTGCGGGACGAACAGGTCGATATGTTTACAACTGTTTATATCGGCAACTCTGAGACAAAGATCATTGCCGGAAAAATGGTCACGCCGCGCGGATACCGCCATGCATAAAATACTGATCTTTGCGGGAACAACTGAGGGCAGAGCACTGGCGGAATTCTGTGCCGCAAACGGGATTCCTGCGGATGTATCGACCGCAACAGAATACGGTTCATCGCTTTTGCCTGCGGGAATCGGTGTACTCTCCGGCAGACTGGATGCAGATGAAATATCAGTTTTACTGCGCAAAACGCAGTATGTGACGGTTATTGATGCCACGCACCCTTATGCAAAGGATGCGACAGAGAATATCCGGTCTGCCTGTCAGCTGCTGTCAGTTCCGTACTATCGGCTGCTGCGCAAAGCACTGCCTGTAATCGGAGAATCGGTCACATCTCTTGAGGAGATGACCGCGCTGCTGAATCAGACCGGGGAGACAATTCTGAGCACCCTCGGCAGCAAATCTATCCGGGCGCTCACGAATGTCAGGGGTTTTCGAGAACGGATCTGGCTGCGGCTATTGTCCTCCGATGCGATATCGGCAGAGTGCGCACAGCTCGGATTTGATCCCGAAAAGCTGATTCTGGAAAAAGGACCGTTCAGCACGGAGCAGAATCTTGCGCACATCCGATCAAGCGGCGCGCACATTCTGCTGACCAAGGAAAGCGGCACGGTCGGCGGATATCCGGAAAAGGCGGAAGCTGCAAAGATTGCGCAGATACGCATGATCACACTTTGCCGGCCTGCCGAAGCGGAATGCGGGCATGATGAAACAGAGATAGAAAAAATGCTGCTGCATATGAAGGAGAATCATTTGCTATGAAGGTTTATCTGACCGGCACCGGCACGGACGGCTGCCGCACTTTGACCGCCGAGGCTGCCGATGCGATCGCGCAGGCAGAGCTGCTGATCGGTGCGAAGCGGATGCTGGAGCCCTACGCGGATTCCGGAAAGAAACTGGTGTGTTTATATCAGGCAGAGCGCATCGCCGAAACACTGCGGAACAGCGGGGCGGAATGTGCGGCGGTTCTGCTTTCGGGCGACAGCGGATTCTTCTCCGGCGCGAAAAATCTTCTCCCGCTTCTGCACGGCATGGATGTGACCGTTCTGCCGGGGATTTCGTCCTTTTCGGCATTCTGTGCGCGGTGCGGCATTTCATACGAAAACATGCGGTTTTTCTCTCTGCACGGGGTTCAGTCGAATATCGCCGTCCATGTGAAAATGAACCGTTGCTGCTTCTTTCTGCTCGGCGGCGACATGACGGCTGCGCAGGTCTGCGGGCTGCTCTGCGATTACGGTCTGGCTGACATCCGTGTGCATACCGGCATAGATCTCGGTTATGAAAATGAGCGAATTTTGCACGGAACGCCGTCTGATCTCACAGCAATTCCCGCGGAAACGCTGACGGTGCTGATCACTGAGAATCCCGCGTATCTGCGATATATTCCGTCTGCCGTTCCGGACGGTGATTTCCTGCGCGATAAAGTCCCGATGACGAAGGCAGAGGTGCGCTGCAATGCGGTTGCTGCGATGCAGATTCCCCGTGACGGCATCTGCTGGGACATCGGCTGCGGCACCGGCTCTGTGTCGGTCGAAGCAGCATTCCGCTGCCCGGACGGACAGGTTTTTGCGTTTGATCAGAAGGCGGAGGCCGTGCATCTGACCGAACAGAACGCGCACAGATTCTCCTGCGACAATATCACGGCAGTTTGCGGAACCTGTCCGGATATCCTGCATGATTATCCGGCGCCGGATGCTGTTTTTATCGGCGGTTCGGGCAGAAATCTGCCTGAAATTTTTGAAGCGATTGCCCATAAGAATCCGAATGCCAAAATCGTGCTGACGGCGGTTTCACTGGAAACACTTGCAATGGCAGTACCGCTTTTTGCACGGTACTGCAAGGATTATCAGGCGGTGCAGATCGCTGTGACGCGCACGAAAAAGCTCGGCACGCACACGATGCCGGATGTGCAGAATCCGGTCTGGCTGATTGCGGGGTGCTTGAAATGCAGCGGATCATGATCGCCGGAACCGGAAGCGGCTGCGGCAAAACGACCGTGACCTGCGCGGTTCTGTCGGCGCTCCGGCAGCGCGGAATGCGAATCGCGGCATTCAAATGCGGACCGGATTACATCGACCCGATGTTTTACCGTGAGATCCTCGGCACGCCCTCGCACAATCTCGACAGCTTTTTCTGTGAACAGGATATGCTGTGCAGTCTGCTTGAGAGGGGCAGTCAGGGCGCAGAAATTACCGTGATTGAGGGCGTCATGGGATTCTATGACGGCGCTGAAGGGGCTGCATATCATGTTTCGGAGATGACAAAAACGCCGGTGATCATTGTGCTCAACTGCCGCGGCATGAAAGAGTCGATCGGTGCGGTGATGCAGGGATTTTTGCAGTATCAGACACCGAACCGCATTGCCGGTTTCATTTTCAATCAGCTCCCGCTGCGGCTCGTTCCGTTTGCGCAGACGCTTTGCAGTGAACTGCATACGGAATATTTCGGCTGTCTGCCCGCGCATGAATACGCCCTTGAAAGCCGGCATTTAGGACTTGTCACTGCACCGGAAATCGCAGATATACAGGAGAAAATGAACGCGCTCGGCGCGCTTGCAGAGCAGCATATTCTGCTCGACAAGCTACTGAAAACTGAATGCGCTGCCCTGCCGGAATACCGGAAAAAGGCTGTCCCGAAGCTGAGATCCCGTCCGGTGATCGCAGTCGCACGCGACAAAGCGTTCTGTTTTCTGTATGAGGAAAATTTGTCGCTCTTGCGTGAGATCGGATGTGAGCTGCGGTATTTCTCGCCGCTTGCCGATGCGCATCTGCCGCAGGCGGACGGTCTGCTGCTCTGCGGCGGATATCCGGAGCTGTATGCAGCACAGCTTTCCGCCAATCAGACCATGGCTGCCGATATCCGGGACGCGGTCAATGCCGGAATGCCAGTGATCGCGGAATGCGGCGGATTCATGTATCTGCACGACAAAATGCAGACGGGATCCGGCACGGAATTTGCAATGGCAGGCGTCATACGCGGGACAGTATTCCCGACAATAAAATTGCAGCGCTTTGGCTATGTAACGATGCAGGCGCACGCAGACAATCTGCTCTGCAATGCCGACGAAACGCTGAAAGCACATGAATTTCACTACTGGGACAGCACAAATGCAGGCGAATGCTTCACCGCATCCAAATCAGACGGCAGAGCGTGGGAATGCTGTCATGTCAGCGGCACGATGTACGCAGGATTTCCGCATCTGTATTTCCCGTCGGATATCCGCGCTGCGCTGAGATTTGCAGCCGCCTGTGCCCGATTCGGAGGAAAAGATGATTCGTATTCAGCAGATTGAACAGCCGGATGCATCTGCCAGCAGCGCGGCAAAAGCGCGCTGGGACAGCATTGCAAAGCCGCTCGGCAGCTTCGGCGTGCTGGAAGAAATGATACAGAAAATCGCTGCGGTGCAGGGCTCAGATGCGGTTGACATTTCACATCGGACAGCGGTCGTTTTCTGCGCCGATCACGGCATTGTGGAAGAGGGCGTAACGCAGTGCGGCAGCGAAGTGACGGCGGTCTGTGCCAAAGCGATCGCGGAGGGGACATCCAATGTCAACGCGGTCGCGCATGCGTTTCATGCGGATGTCCTCGCTGTGGATATCGGCATAAAAACAGACGCAGATACCAATAAAATCATGCGGAATAAAATCGCGTCCGGCACGCGGAATTTTACAAAAGAGCCTGCCATGACCGAAGAGCAGATGACAGCAGCAATCATCACCGGCATGGATATTGTCCGCGATCTGAAAGCTGCCGGTACGCAGATCATTGTCTCCGGAGAAATGGGCATCGGCAATACGACGCCCGCATCTGCGATCGCGTCTGTGCTGCTCGGTCTGCCGCCGGAAGCGGTCACGGGCAGGGGCTCCGGTCTGAGTGATGACGGGCTGCAGCGAAAGATCAGCGTCATCCGGCGCGGCATTGAATTGCATCAGCCTTCCGCAGACCGTCCGCTGCATCTGCTGCAAACACTCGGCGGACTGGAAATCGCCGGAATGACCGGACTGTTTCTCGGCGGCGCGGTATATCATATGCCGGTCATCATTGACGGGGTGATCTCCGCGGCGGCGGCGGCGATCGCATATCAGCTGAATCCGCTCTGTGCGGAATATATGCTGGCAAGCCACTGCTCCGGCGAGCCTGCGGCATACGGACTGCTCCGGATGATGCATCTGAAACCGGTGATCGACGCCGGACTGCGGCTCGGAGAGGGCACGGGCGGACTGCTGCTTCTGCCGCTGCTGGACGGCGCGCTCGCGCTGTATCAGCACGCCCATACATTTGACGAAGAAAACATTGAAAGGTATCAGAAGCTGTCATGATGATTCTGGTGACAGGCGGCTCGAAATGCGGAAAATCCCGCTTTGCGGAGTCGCTGTTTTCGGATATTGCCGGGCCGAAGATCTATCTTGCGACTATGCAGCCATACGGTGAGGAAGCGCATTCTGCGATTGAACGGCACCGCAAAATGCGTGCAGACAAGGGCTTTCTGACCGCTGAACAGTACACCGATATTGACCGTGCGGAGATACCGGCAGGCAGCGCTGTGTTGCTGGAATGCATGGGCAATCTTCTTGCAAATGAGATGTTTCGCGACGGTCAGATGAATGATTGCACGGACAAAATCGTTTCCGATATTCTGCGCCTGCGTCAGAGAATGAATCTGCTTGTGATTGTGACAAATCAGGTCGGGAGCGATGATTTGGATTATGATGCGGGAACGGCTGCCTATATCGCCGCGCTGGGAATCATCAATCAGAAAATCGCTGAAAATGCTGATAAAGTGATCGAATGCGTATATGGCATTCCGGTTACGGTTAAGAGGTGAATTCATGCTGAAATCACTGGTCTCCGCGTTTCTGATGTACTCGCGGATCCCGATGCCGCAGGTCGAATGGAAAGAAGAAAACCGCCGCTATACGCTCGGCTGGTTCCCGCTGATCGGCGCGGTCATCGGCGGACTGCTTCTGCTCTGGCGACTGTTCTGCACGAGATTCGGCTGCGGACAAATGCTGTTTGCAGCGGTTGCCGTGCTGCTGCCCGTGCTGATTACCGGCGGCATTCACCTCGACGGTTTCTGCGATGTGACCGATGCACGCGCATCCTGTGCGGACAGGGAAACGCGAATCAAAATCATGTCTGATCCGCATATCGGTTCCTTTGCCGTGATTCGTGTCTGTCTGTATCTGATTCTGCAAACCGCCCTGTTTACGCAGATCTCCGATCTTCGCAGCAGCATCGTCATCGCCTGCGGATATGTCTTTTCCCGCTCATGCAGCGCGCTCTCCGCAATCACATTCCGCTGCGCGAAAAAGACCGGCGCCCTACAGGATTTCGTCAAGCCCTCGCACCGCAGCGTGACACTCGTTATGGACGGTATTTTTGCCGCATTCGCACTCAGCGTCATGCTCATGGCAAACCGGATTCAGGGCTGCGCGGCATTCGGATGCGCCCTGCTGAGCTTTTTGTATTACAGACATATTGCGTATAAAGAATTCGGCGGAACGACCGGCGATCTCTGCGGCTGGTTCTTGCAGCTTTGTGAGATTGCCATGCTTGCAGCAGCGGTTCTGACCGGAATCATCACGGAGGGACTGACATGATTCTGATTACGGGCGGTGCATATCAGGGGAAAACGGCGTATGCGCAGGCGCATTTTCCGTATGCTGTCACAGACGGCGCAGTCTGTGAATTCGATGAAGCAAAAGATGCGAAGATACTGACGAATTATCATGTTTTTGTACGGCGGCTGATGGAGTCCGGCATAGACGCAGAGGCATCTACGGCAGCATTATGCAAGGACAATCCGGAGTGCATCGTGCTGCTCGATGAGATCGGCAGCGGCATTATCCCGTTGGAGAAATCCGAGCGGGTTTGGCGCGAAACGGTCGGCAGAGCAGGATGTATTCTGGCGGAATATGCGCATACGGTCATTCGGCTTGTGTGCGGCATCCCGACTGCGCTCAAGGGAGAATTATTGTGAAAATACTGCTTGTACGGCACGGAAAAACTGCCGGAAATCTCGAAAAGCGCTATATCGGACGCACGGATGAATCGCTTTGTCCGGAGGGCGTTGCGGCACTCAGACAGTGCAGTTATCCGAGCTGCGGTGTGCTTGTCAGCAGCCCGATGCAGCGCTGTCTGCAAACCGCTGCCCTTTTGTATCCTGAACAAAAAATCCATATCTGTGATGATTTCCGCGAATGCGATTTCGGCGATTTTGAAGGGAAGAATTATGCCGAACTGAACGGCGATCCGCAGTATCAAAGCTGGATCGACAGCGGCGGAACGCAGCCCTTTCCAAACGGTGAATCGCCGGATGATTTCCGTGTGCGGTGCTGTGACGGGTTCCGTCAGACCGTCCGCAAATTCGCCGATGCGGAAAGCATTGCATTTGTCGTTCACGGCGGCACGATCATGGCAATTCTATCACAATTTGCTTTGCCGCACCGCGATTATTTTGACTGGATGCCAGACAATGCACACGGCTGGCTGTGCGAATTTGACGGAACAAATCTGACGAAACCGGAGAAGCTGTAGCATGAAATATCTGATTCCCGCGCTGCCGCTGCTCATCGGCTTTCTGCTTGATGTCTGCATCGGCGATCCCTACAATTTTCCGCACCCGATCCGTCTGATCGGCAAATTGATCTCTGCACTGGAGCGCATGATCCGCAAGAAATGCAGCAATCTGCGCAGAGGCGGAGTGGTTCTGGTGTTGGCTGTTTTGTTTGTATCTGCGCTGATTCCGTTCATACTTCTTCTGATATGCTATCGGATTCATCTGATTCTTGGAATTGCCGCGGAGAGCATTCTGATCTGTTACCTGCTTGCTGCCCGCAATCTGCGTGACGAGAGCATGAAGGTCTGCCGTGCCGTTGAGAATGGTGATACAGAAGGCGCACGGAAAGCCGTTTCGATGATCGTCGGGCGGGATACAGCTGTGCTGGACCGTGACGGTATTATCCGTGCGGCAGTCGAAACCGTTGCCGAAAACACCTCGGACGGTGTCACGGCACCTTTGTTTTATATTGCGTTTTTCGGTGCCGTCGGCGGCTTCTTTTATAAAGCAGCGAACACGATGGATTCGATGATCGGCTATAAAAACGAGAAATATGCAGAGCTTGGAAGAAGCGCGGCAAGACTTGACGATGTACTGAATTTCATTCCCTCGCGGCTGTCTGCTTTGTTGATGATCGCGGTCTGTCCGCTGCTGCGTCTGGACGGAAAAAACGCATTCCGCATCTGGCGGCGTGACCGCAGAAAGCACGCAAGCCCGAATTCCGCACAGACCGAATCGGCGTGTGCCGGCGCACTGCATCTGCGGCTGGCGGGCGATGCGTGGTATTTCGGAGAGCTGCACAAAAAGCCGTATATCGGCGATGAAGACCGCGCGATCGAGCCGGCAGATATCCGGCGCTCAAACCGGCTGATGTACGGCACATCTGTCCTGATGCTGCTGCTTTCGGCGGCAGTTCGCTGCATCATTTTTGGAGTGTTTTGTCTATGAGAACACACGGCGGAAACATCTATCTATCATCGCAAATGATTGATTTTTCAGCGAATATCAATCCGCTCGGAATGCCGGATGCGGTACGGAAAGCTGTCATGGAATCCGCGCAGAACTGCGTACATTATCCAGACCCGTGCTGTACCGATCTAACCCGTGCACTGGCAGAATTTGAGCAGTTTCCGACGGAACAGATCGTCTGCGGAAACGGCGCCGCTGACCTGATTTACCGGATTGCACACGCTTTTCATCCGCGTCATGCACTGCTTCTTGCGCCGTCTTTTTCCGAGTATGCATTTGCGATGCGCGAGGTCGGGTGCAGCGTTGCGGAATACACACTGAATCCGGAGCAGGATTATCAGCTTGATGACGGCGTTCTGTCTGCAATTACCGCGGAAACAGATATTGTGTTTCTGTGTACGCCGAATAACCCGACAGGTCAGCGAATTCCGCCTGATCTGCTGAAAAAGGTTGCAGAAAAATGCAGAGAATCGGGCGCATTTCTGGTGTCGGATGAATGCTTTTTACGCTTTTCGGAGAATGCTGCGCGGTACAGTCTGCGTCTGTTTCTGCATGAGCACGGCATCATTCTGAATGCGTTTACGAAACTCTATGCGATGCCAGGGCTCCGGCTCGGCTATGCGCTCTGCGGGTCAGATGCGGTTGCCGGAAAACTGCGCGAAACCGGTCAGTACTGGAGTGTATCTGTTCCTGCGCAGGCTGCCGGAATCGCTGCATTGCAGGTCTCAGACTGGATTCCGAGAACAGTTCAGTATGTCACCGCAGAATGTGCATTTTTATCGGGGGAACTGCGGAAATCCGGAGTGTTCGTATATGACAGCGTCGCAAATTTTCTGCTGATTCAGGCGTCGTCTGATTTTGCTGAACGAATGAAGCAGCGCGGCATTCTGATACGTAAATGTGAGGATTTTCACGGACTGACCGATGCGCATTTCCGCATTGCCGTCCGCACGCACGATGAGAATCTTGCATTGATCTCCGCGATCAGAGAGGAATACAAATGAGCAAAGCAATCATGATTCAAGGCACGATGTCCGGTGTCGGAAAAAGCCTGCTGACCGCCGCACTGTGCCGCATTTTCCGGCAGGACGGATACCGTGTCGCACCGTTCAAATCGCAGAATATGGCGCTGAATTCGTACATCACGCCGGACGGTATGGAGATTGGCAGAGCACAGGCATTGCAGGCGGAGGCGGCGGGAATTGAACCCGCAGCCATTATGAACCCGATTTTACTGAAGCCGACAACGGATGTCGGCTCGCAGGTGATCGTCAACGGCAGGGTGCGCGGGAATATGCGTGCCGCTGAATATTTCCGACATAAAAAAGAACTGCTCCCGGATATCCGCCTTGCATATGAGCAGCTTTCGGCGCGGTATGACATCATCGTTGTCGAGGGTGCCGGCAGTCCGGCCGAGCTGAATCTGAAGCAGGATGATATCGTCAATATGGGGCTTGCAGAGCTGCTGCGGCTCCCTGTCCTGCTCGCCGGAGATATCGACTGCGGCGGCGTATTTGCGCAGCTGCTCGGCACATATTCGCTGCTCGAGCCGAAGGAGCAGGCGCTCGTCAAGGGGCTGATCGTCAACCGTTTCCGCGGCGACCGCAGACTGTTTGATGACGGCGTTTCGATCCTAGAACAGAGAAGCGGTCTGCCGGTGCTCGGCGTTGTGCCGTATATCCCGCATGATCTGGAGGACGAGGACAGCCTCTCGCAGCGCCTTGACAAATCGCACAATACCGGCATCATTGACATTGCGGTGATCCGGTTGCCGAAGATCTCCAACTTTTCCGATCTCGACATCTTTGCACAGTATTCCGGCATATCTGTCCGATATGTGTCAAGGCCGGAACAACTCGGCAATCCCGATCTGCTGATTCTGCCGGGCACGAAAAGCACGGCCGCGGATATGCAGTGGATGCAGGAAATAGGCATGACACAGGCAGTCATTGCATTGGCACGGCGCGGATTTCCGGTTTTCGGTATCTGCGGCGGATTTCAGATGCTCGGCAGGGAGATCGCCGATCCGGATCATACCGAATGCGGCGGGACTGTCCGCGGACTGGGACTGCTTCCCTGCCGGACGGTATTCCGCACAGAGAAAACGCAGACGCGCACGGAGGGGCATTTCTGCGCGGTCAGCGGTTTTTTCTCATGTCTGTCTCATGCGCGGTTTTACGGCTATGAGGTGCATATGGGCGTGACGGCGTCCGACGGCGCAGCGCTGACGGACTGCGGCGGCACATTCAGCGGCAATACCGCCGGCTGCTATGTTCACGGGATATTTGACAGCGCGGAGGTTTCCGTGGCGCTGATCCGTGCGCTGTATGCGGCGAAGGGTCTGCGGTATCAGGGAGAAGCGGAAGACCGCAGGACGCACCGCGAAAAGCAGCTTGACCGCCTCGCGGATACCGTGCGGCAAAGCCTTGATCTTGCGTGGATCTATCAGATCATGGAGGACGGAGTATGAACCTTGAATATGTGCTGCCTGCGGATATCGAACGGCGCAGCTTCGAGATCATCGAATCTGAGCTTGACCGTGAAATCCCGCCGGAGATCAAGCCTGTCGTGTTGCGCGTGATCCATACGACAGCCGATTTTGACTATCCGGACAATCTGTATTTTTCGCCTGATGTCATGGAAATTGCGATGCAGGCGATCACGAAAAAAGCGGTGTTCGTGACCGATACCAACATGGCGAAAGCGGGGATCAATAAGCCGGCACTTGCGCGGCACGGCTGTTCATGCGAATGCTTTATGGCTGACCCGGATATTGCGGAAACTGCAAAGCAAAACGGCTCGACCAGAGCGGCAGCCTCTGTTGATCAGGCAGCTTCGCTCGGTAAGCCTGTGATCTATGCGGTCGGGAATGCGCCGACTGCCCTGATCCGTTTGACGGAACTGATCCAGCAGGAGCGTTTTCGTCCGGAGTTTGTGATCGGTGTGCCGGTCGGATTTGTCAATGTCGTGCAGTCCAAGGAACTACTGATCGCATCGGGTATCCCGTGCATTGTCGCGCGCGGACGAAAGGGCGGCAGCAATGTTGCGGCGGCGATTTGCAATGCATTGCTTTATCTCGCCGACAAAAAACTGTAAAATCTGCAAGAAAAGCCGCAAAATGCTTGCAATTCAGCCGTAATTGCGCTATAATGGTACTGTTCATGAACAAAATCGAATAATAGCAAGCGGTGCCGTCGGTCATCTGTATGATGATGCGACAGTTAAAAGGGAAGCAGGTTAGAGTCCTGCACGATCTCGTCACTGTATTTGCGGAGCAGAATGCTGTTCGCGGGAGCATCTCCCGGCGGAGTCACTGAGCAATCGGGAAGGCTTGGTGTTCTGTGAGGATGCATGAGTCAGGAAACCTGCCGTTTTGTTGGTACAGAGCCGAAAGGCTCAGATCACGAGGGATTGATCGTACTGTTTTCAGGCGCTCCGGCTGTTGTGAGCGTCTGCTTGCGATGCTTTCTTTCCGTGCGGAAGGGGAGCGTTTTTTATTGCGATTCATACCCCCCTTTACTGAAAGGAATGTATGAAAATGAAGATGAGAAGGAATCTGGCAGTCATGATGAGCTTTGCAATTCTGGCAGCAATGACCGGCTGCGGCGAAAGCAGCTCGACCGCAGATACGCAGAGCGCAGCAGAAAGCAGCGTCGCTGAGGTGACCGCGACAGAGGCGGAATCCGCCGCTGAGGAAACAACAACGGCAGCAGAATCCTCTGAGGAATCTGCCGAAGAAACCTCTGCGGATGCCGGTGAGCCTGCTGAGGCAGATGACGAGGAAAACTACGAGACCGGCGATGCATCACTCGACAATATCCGCAATCAGGATGAGATCGGCGAGAATGAGCTGCTGGTGCTGAGCTTCGGCACAAGCTATAACGACAGTCGCCGCCTGACGATCGGTGCGATCGAAGGCGATCTGGAAAAAGCATTTCCGGATTACGGCGTGCGCCGCGGCTTTACGGCCAATATCATCATTGACCATGTGAACCGCCGCGACGGTATTCTGATCGACGATGTGGATGCCGCACTCCAGCGCGCGATCGACAACAATGTCAAGACGCTGGTCGTGCAGCCGACACATCTGATGAACGGTCTGGAATTCAATGATCTGAAGGATGCAGTCGGTGCAAAGGCGGATGCATTCGACAAGGTCGTGTTCGGTGAACCGCTGCTGACCTCCGACGACGATTTCAAGCGCGTCGAGCAGGCAATCGTGGACTGGACAAAGGATTATGACGACGGCAAGACCGCGATCTGCTTCATGGGACACGGCACCGAGGCGGATTCCAATTCCGTGTATCAGAAAATGCAGGATCTTCTGACGGCTGACGGCTATGCGAATTACTTTGTCGGCACGGTCGAGGCAACACCGTCTGTCGAGGATGTGCTTGCAAAGGTGCAGGCCGGCGATTATGAGCGCGTGATTCTGGAGCCGCTGATGGTCGTTGCCGGTGACCATGCAAACAACGACATGGCCGGCGATGAGGATGACTCGTGGAAATCCGTTTTTGAGAAGGCGGGCTACAAGGTCGAGTGTCTTGTCCGCGGTCTCGGCGAGAATGAGGCAATCCGACAGATTTATGTCGATCATGCAAAGGCAGCGATTGATTCCGTTCAATAATAAAAGACCGGACAGTTTCGGCTGTCCGGTTTCTGTATAAGGAGTGAACACACATGAAACAAAAATGGCTTTCCGTCCTGCTGGTCTGCCCGATGCTGCTGGCAGCCTGCGGAAACAGTTCCGCAGCGGACGGCAGCAGTCCGGCGGAGACATCCGCAGCCGAATCGTCTGCGGCACCGGAAACGCAGGCAGACGCCTCCTCGCTGGCCGTTGCCTCCGGCGATGATGTGATCGCGGCGGATGCGGTCGGCTATGAGGGAATGCAGCCGGTTCCTGCCGCATCGGTCAAGGAGGGGGAATATGAGATCGCCGTCGATTCCAGCTCGTCAATGTTCCGGATCGCATCCTGCAAGCTGACCGTTGCGGACGGCAGGATGACCGCCGCACTGACGATCAACAGCAAGAGCTATGAGTATCTGTATGCAGGCACGGCGGAGCAGGCGGCGCAGGCCGATGCTGCGCAGTATATCGCGCCGAAGGAAACGGACGGCGGCTGCATCTTCACATTCCCGGTCGAAGCGCTCGATCAGGAGACCGACTGTGCAGCGTTCAGCCATAAGAAGCAGCTCTGGTATGCCCGCAAGCTCGTGTTCCGCGCCGACTCGCTGCCGGAGGACGCACTTCCGGAGCAGGAAAAGGTCACGGCGGAATCGCTCGGCCTTGCAGACGGCGAATATACAGCCGCAGTACAGCTGGAGGGCGGCTCCGGCAAGGCATCGGTGCAGTCTCCGGCGAAGCTGACAGTCTCCGGCGGCAAGGCGACCGCCGAGATCATCTGGAGCAGCAACAAATATGACTATATGATCGTGGACGGCGAAAAATATCTCCCGACGGATACGGCCGAATTTTCCGTATTCGAGATACCGGTCTCCGCATTTGACCGGAAGCTGAAAATCGCGGCGGATACGACGGCCATGAGTACCCCCCACGAGATCGAATACACCCTGTATTTCGATTCCGCATCCGTCCAATGAGGAAGCAATGTGCGGCGCTTGCCGCTTTGATCCTGCTGACCGGCTGCGGCAGCGCTGTGCCGGAGCAGCCCGCCCTTTCAATCACCGGACAGATGCCGCTGGAATATGCGTCGCAGTTTTCGGTCGATTACTGCGCGGACGGCTGCGCGGTCATCCACATTGCGTCGGATGATTATTTGTTCGTGCCGGAGGGCGGCAGCATTCCCGCGCAGAATCCCCTGCCGGTCATTCAGCAGCCGCAGGGCGATATTTATCTTGCATCCTCCGCCGCGATGGATCTGTTTGATGCGATCGGCTCGCTGAATGCGGTCACGATGACCTCTACGGATATCGGCGGCTGGACGCTCCCTGCCGTGCAGGATGCGATGCAGCGCGGAGATCTGGTGTTCATCGGCAAATACAGCGCGCCGGATTACGAAGCGCTGACCGAATCCGGCTGTTCGCTGGCGATCGAGAATACCATGATCTCGCACAGTCCGACGGTCAGGGAGCAGATCGAATCGCTCGGCATTCCGGTCATTGTAGAGCGATCAAGCTATGAGCAGCATCCGCTGGGGCGCATGGAATGGATGAAGCTCTACGGTCTGCTGCTCGGAAAGGAAGAAGCAGCGGCGGAATGCTTTGCGGAAAAAACGGCAGGCTTTCACGCGCTGTCGCTCTCCGATATCCCCTATGCGGAGCGGAAAACGGCTGCATTTTTCAGCATCACCGCGAACGGCGCCGTCAATATCCGGAAGCCCGGCGACTATATCTCACAGATGATCGGGCTTGCCGGCGGGAGATATATTTTCACGGCGGATGACCTGCATATTGATGACAATGCGCTTTCGACAATGAATATTCAGATGGAAACATTTTACGCATCGGCAAAGGATGCAGATATCCTGATCTATAACAGCACGATCGAAGGACAGCTGGATTCGATCGCAGAGCTGATCGGAAAATCGCCTGTATTCAGGGATTTCGCCGCTGTGCAGAACGATGCCGTCTGGTGTACGGAGCAGAATTTCTATCAGCAGACGACCGGCGCAGCGGACATGATGACCGACCTGAACCGCATCTTTTCCGGTCAGGCGGACGGCACCGAACAGCTCACCTATCTGCACCGCATACATTGAGGGGATCGATATGGAAAAACGGCGTATGGTTCGCGCTTTGATCTGCTTTGCGGGATTGCTCCTGCCGGCAGGACTGCTCTTCTGCCTGAGCCTGACAACAGGCAGCAGCCGGATCGCACCGGAGACCGTATTCGGGATCCTGACCGGACGGGCACCGGATGCGGCGGCCTCCCGCATCATCACGGATATCCGTCTGCCGCGAACGCTTTCCGCGCTGATCCTCGGCGGCGGACTTTCGGTCTCCGGCTTTCTGCTCCAGAGCTTCTTCCGGAATCCGATCGCGGGGCCGTTTGTGCTCGGTATCTCCTCCGGCGCAAAGCTGACGGTCGCCCTGCTGATGATCACGGCCCTGCAGCACGGCTTTGTCATGCGCAGCGGCATGATGATCGCGGCGGCATTTGCCGGTGCCCTGCTCTCTATGCTGGCCGTGCTGCTCTTTTCGGGCAGGATGCGGAATATGGCGCAGCTCGTGATCGTCGGTGTCATGATCGGATATATCTGCAATGCGCTGACCGATCTTGCCGTGACCTTTGCAGATGATGCGAATATCGTCAATCTGCATAACTGGTCAAAGGGCAGCTTTTCCGGCACCGACTGGCAGGATATCCGCGCAATGGCGATTCTTGTTTCGGTTTCGGTAATCGGCGCATTTCTGCTGTCCAAGCCGATCGGCGCCTATCAGCTCGGCGAAGCCTACGCGGAAAACATGGGCGTGAATATCCGGATATTCCGTCTGCTTCTGATTCTGCTGTCGAGTGCGCTTTCCGCCTGTGTGACGGCATTTGCAGGGCCGGTCTCATTTGTCGGCATTGCCGTTCCGCATCTGATGAAAGGGCTGTTCGGTACCGCAAAGCCGCTGATCCTGATACCGGCGGCATTTTTAGGCGGCGGCGTATTCTGCATGGGCTGCGACCTGATTGCACGGACACTGTTCGCCCCGCAGGAGCTGAGCGTCAGCACGGTCACAGCCGTATTCGGCGCGCCGGTCGTCATTTTCATCATGCTGCACCGCGCCGGAGAAAGGAACGCCTCATGAGTCAGACCGTTCTGCAAACGAATGTACTGGCCGCAGGCTACAGCCGGAAAATTGTCGCAGACGGGCTGACCTTTTCCGTATCGGCCGGAGAGATCTGCACGCTGATCGGCCCGAACGGTGCCGGAAAATCGACCGTCCTGAAAACGATCGCCGCACAGCTTCCGATCCTCAGCGGAAATATTGCGCTTTGCGGAGACGATCTCAGTACGCTGCGCGAAAAGGATGTATCAAAGCGCCTTTCCGTCCTGCTGACACAAAAAATCACCGCAGAGCGCATGACCTGCGGCGATGTTGCCGAAACCGGCAGATACCCGTATACCGGAACGCTCGGCATTCTCAGTGCGGAAGATAAAATGATCGTCCGGGAAGCGATGGGGCTTGTCGGCGCGGAGCATCTGTATGATACCGATTTCCGACAGATCAGTGACGGACAGCGGCAGTGTGTGATGCTTGCCCGTGCGATCGCACAGCAGCCGAAGATCATGCTGCTCGATGAGCCGACCTCGTTTCTTGATATCGGGCATAAGCTCCATATTCTGACACTGTTGCGGCAGCTTGCTAAAGAGCGCCGGATCGCGGTCGTTCAGTCACTGCATGAGCTTGATCTTGCGCAGAAGTTTTCGGATACGGTTATCTGCATCCATAACGGCAAAGCGGAGCGCATCGGCACTCCGGAGGAGATCTTTGCCGGCGATTACATTTCCGCGCTGTATGAAATTCGGGACGGCGCTTATGATCCGCGTTTCGGTACAGCGGAGCCCTCTGCGGTGCCGGGAAAGCCGGAGATCTTTGTGATCGGCGGCGGCGGTGCCGGAATCCCTGTGTACCGGAAACTGCACCGAACGGGCATTCCGTTTGCAGCCGGCGTACTGCATGAAAACGATCTGGAATATCCCACTGCAAAGGCGCTTGCATCCGTCGTGATTTCCGAGAAAGCGTTTGAGCCGGTCGGTGAAGACGCGATCCGTCAGGCTGCTGCTGTGATGCAGCAGTGCAGGGAGGTCATCTGCTGTACGGAATATTTCGGAGCGATGAACCAAAGCAACCGGAAGTTGAAAGAGCAGGCAGAGGCGCTGGGATTGCTGCAATCGTTCGTTTGATAAAGCCAGTGTCAAATGCAAGTGAAGTATTTTTGATGTCAATCTGCCAGGAAGTGTTCGGAAATGCCAATCTGGATGCTGAGGCAAACTTTCATGAGATGGGTGGCAGTTCGATTACAGCGATTCGATTCTGAAACGAAGTAAAAAATGAATTTAGTTCATTAAGCTGAATTATTCGGTACAGCGGACGAATGTGCGCTTGATTTACGAAAATAATATGAATGTATGATAAACTGCAGCTTCTGTATCAATTACGGTAAATAATCCCAATGCATAAACTTCCGCAGACAGCAAACAATACCGATATGATATCCAAAATAGCGAAATTAACACCGGAGGCACAAAATGAAAGCAACCGGTATTGTGAGAAGGATTGTCGACCTCGGGCGGATCGTCATACCAAAAGATATTCGCAGGACACTCCGAATCAGAATGTGCGACCCCTCGCTGAAAACATTGACACAGGAAACAGCGTTCTGTTCCGGGATGCAGGAGTTCGCTGAAAGAGGGTACATCGGGTAAATGATGCCAGCGGGGGCTACCCGCCGCCGTCTGATTGGAAGTCAGGCGGTGTTTTTGTATACGAATTTTTTTGTATCCATTGCATTCTTACGCATAATATGATATTAAAAAGTCACTATATTACCACGCAGCTTATCTCAGAGAAAATCACGCAGAATCGCACAATACACTACATCACAGCAAATATGTCCAGCGTAATCCGGTGCAATTTTTTGTATTCCAGTTGACCATTCGTTGTCCAAATCAGAATAAGACAGGTGAATATATCGTAAGAAAATACGCTGGCAGAGAGTACATTTGTCAGCGTGTTTTTTGTCGGCAGCATTGTCACGGTATTACGAAAGCTACTACCTTGCCTATGGGCTTTTCGGCATCTTTATGAAGTGGGCAAAAGGCGGTTATGCCGAGTCGGTGCAGGAGATGACACAGATCGTGGTGGAGAGAATATTTGCAGGAAATATGGAATAAATGAAGCCCTGAGAAATGCTTATCGGTAAGCAGATCTCAGGGCTTTTTCTGTTATTCAGTCCCAAAAGGGTATGCTGTCATTGTGGCGCGCGCCATAATGCTTAAACGGACTTGTACGGAACGGATCATAGTTGCGCCAATAGACTACGGGCTATTGACAAGCATATATACTTAGCGAAAATGTTATTTTTGCACATCTCATACAGTACCCTTCATAGGGTGACCAAAATGGGATCTTGACATTTTTTGTTCCACGCTCCGGAATGATAGAACATTACAGACATTCCCATAGC
>CAMOOV010000019.1 GCA_946621745.1 uncultured Ruminococcus sp. | reverse complement strand
TGTACGTTGTCAACAATCTGTGCAGGCTCGGTTACGGCGGCGTGCATATTGTCAATCTCTACAGCAGAATCTGTGACCGTCTGATGCTGCGATTCAACGCGGACGAAGACCTGCTGGATCCGCAGAATGATGAGATCATTCTGAAATGTGCGGCGGAATCTGATGACATTATCATTGCATGGGGCAGCGCAGGTCATAACAGTCAGCGAGTACGTGACCGTCAGGCAGAGCTTCTGGATTTGCTGAAAACCTATCCATTGAAGATCATTACGGATGGCGGGGATACAGCATTTCACCCGCTGTCGCCTGCGGTGCGTGACAGGTGGATTCTGAAAGATTACGGAGGGATGGAACATGATGCGGATAACGACGGTACAGGAGATTGAAACAATCTCGCAGGAACATTTGCGGGACTATCTTCTGAGCAAAACGAAAGCGATGTTTGCAGAATACGGCGTTGACAGCATGGATTGCATCGGCTGCTATGTGATTCTCAGCGAGGACGAGTTTACACAATTTCCAATGGAAGCAACAGAATTTGCGGAAATCATGATGACAAAAGATGAGGCATATCTGCACGGCGTGAAAATCGTTTCAGATGACTTCGCAGAAGACTATTATCTTCCGATCGGGGTGGTACAATGCTGAACATTCCGCGTGTTGCACTGTATGCAAGATTCAGCTCAGACAACCAGAGAACCGAAAGTATTGACGCGCAGATTCGTGCAATGAAAAAATACTGTCAGCATGAACACTGGCAGGTCGTAGCGACTTACGTTGATGAAGCAAAGTCTGCAACGACTGATAAAAGGCCGCAGTTTCAGCAGATGATTGCAGACAGCGCAAAGGGAACATTTGACATTGTTCTTGTGCATAAACTGGACAGGTTTTCAAGAAACAGGTATGATTCCGCAATCTATAAAAAGCGGCTGAAAAAGAATCAGGTTCGGTTATGCAGTGTACTGGAACGCATTGATGACAACAGTCCGGAGTCTATATTGATGGAAAGCCTTCTTGACGGCCTCAATGAGTATTACAGCAAAAATCTCAGCAGAGAGACCAGAAAGGGACTTACCGAGAATGCACTGCAGGGAAAGTCAACCGGAGGATGCCCGCCGGTCGGATTTGATTTTGACAAAAACAACCACCTTGTCATCAACGAACATGAAGCAGAGGCAATCCGTGCAATATTTGAAATGTACGCAAACGGATATGGATACACGGACATATTGAATTATCTGCATGAAAACGGATACAAAACAAAGCGCGGTACACCGTTTCTGAAGACAAGCCTCGTAACAATTCTTGCCAATGAAAAGTACGCGGGAGTGTATGTGTATAATCAGGCAGTACCGCGCAAGCTGAAAAATCCTGCTTACAAAGGGAAGAAGAAACCGGAAGAAGAGATCATAAGAGTTCCGGGGGCCTGCCCTGCAATTATCAGTCATGAATTGTACGAAAAGGTGCAAAAGCGCAGACAGCATAACCGTGACCGCAGCGGCAGTTTCTACAGCAAAGAACTGTATCTTGTGTCAGGAAAAGTAATCTGCGGAATCTGCGGCAGAGTCTATCAGGGAAATCTGCGGTACAGCAGCAAAAGCCATACACGGTTTGCGGCGTACCGCTGCGAAACACACCGCGCACAATGCGGCAACAAAGAGATGAACAAGGATTATCTTGATGCCTACATCATTGAACTGCTTGGGCAGAAAGTGTTCAACAAGCGTGCAATGAAAAAGCATATTGCTGCACTGAACCGTTATATCATGCAGTACAATGACGAGTACGATGAGAACTACACTGCAATGAAAGCAGAACTGGATGAGCTGACAGGCGGCCTCGAAAACATTACTGCGGCAATCGAGAAGGGTATTATAACCGACTCTATCATTGAGCGTGCAGAGGCGTTGGAGACACGCAGGAATGCACTGGTTGCAGAGCTCACCGGTATGCATCAGTATAATGCGCTGACCTATGAAGACTATGAATACCTGATTGATGATTTCCGCAGCATCCCGCATAACAGCGAGAAATACCGTTCACTGATTCAGCAGTTTATCCTTAGGATCACCGTCTACCCATACCGCATGGAAACGACACTGAATCTCGGCTTCGGAATCACCGATGATCTGACGGAAACTGTAGAGATTCGGCGCGGAGACCTGTATGCTAAATTCAAGGAGGGTAAAAATGTTTGAGAAGAGCAAAGGAAGATACCTGACCAGAGGAGTCAGTGCCGAAATACCGCCGGAATTGCAGCTGTTCATGTGGCAGGCGATCGACCAGATGCCGCAGCCGAAAGACTATTTGCAGGTGTTCCGGCTGAGCGTGGAGAACGGCTTGCAGGTCATCCACCATAGCAGCGAGCAGCCGGAGTTTGATATGACCTATATTCTCGCAGCAGCTGATACTGCCGTCACCGAAAAGGTCTACGTGATTGATGACGGTGAGCACTGCACGATGCTGCTGGCAAGCGAATACTGATAAAAAGATCTCAGCTGCCAACCGAGCAGCTGAGATTTTTTTCCCAATTGTCGATAACGGCGATGCCATTCCGTTCAAGAGCTGATTTCAGATTTCATATAGCAAAAGGATGCTCATTGAGCTTCTTTCCGGAAAAAGCAAAGGATCGTATCAAAATTCTTTGAAAAAAATTTTTTTCAGAACAAGCCCTTATAACGCACATTGAAAAAAGCACAAGTACACAAAAAGTGACAAATGTGCGCAAAGTAAGGGAGGAATAATGATGATTTCTGAAAAAAGAACAACCGCAGAGCAGCGCTGCGCAATGATCAGCGAAGCCATATATGCAGAAATGGCAAACGCGGAAAAGAACATGTATGATCCGGAGGTGGATCTGCCGCCAATCGGCAAGGTGGAAGGAACGCTCCAAAAAAAGGAGTATAATAGTATGTCGCTGCGTCAAGACGCTGCACACAAAAAACGAAGAGAAAAGCGCCCAGGCGTACTGGAAGAGCTGCTGAAAAATGGTAACACCGAAGCAGCAACGAAGATGATACGAAAGGAATACTACGTTTCTTTCACCCAAATTGAACAGCAGATACGTTGTTGTAATGAAAAAACAACACGCAAAATACTGACGTACATTTTGGGATTTTTTAATTGTGATTTCATCAAGAAACAGATGCCGACTGCGCTGCTTGATGAGATAGAAGCGTGCATCGCTATGTGGCTGCCGTACACAAGGACGTTGTGTAAATGCAGCCAAAACAAGATAAGCCCGCTCGACACGAGCGAGAAAGAAATGATATGTATATATGATACATATATTCTATTAAAGAAAATCATTCTGATAAACAGTAATTGCAAATCAGAATATGAAGAAAAAATTGCTTTTCTTCATTATAACAAAAAATTGAATGCTGTCATTGCAGCAATCAGAGAAATCAGAAAAGGGGAATAGCCACAAACTCATGTGGCATCAAATTGGTGAAATCGGAAGTTTTTAGAATGAGGACTGACGCATTTGCGTACTTTTGAACACACAAACTGGTTTGCGGTTAAGGGTGGGTACGAGTATGATTCTGAAAAAACGAAGCGCATTGCCTCTGTTCGGGGCAATGCGCTCATTATGTCTGTTACGGGATTATTTGGTATATATTTCTACGATGATCTTTTCAGCATTGGCTCCGGTCAGATATACTTGGTTGATCTCCTTTTTCGCATATTGGAATGGTGTGTTGACCGTGCAGTCAATCAGATAATGCTCAAAGAAGTTTTCCCAACTGAAATAATCTGAGCATTCGATATATGCAGCCGGATTATTCATGACTTCTTCAATGTGTTCAGCCTTAATCAAACCGGATTTCAGGATCAGCCACTCAAATGATTCCGGCAAACACAGTCGGATATTCATAAACGAACGCATTTTCATGATTCGGTCTATTTCCGATCCAAATGCCGCCCCGTCTGCAATCACAAAAACCTTCTTGTCTTCATGTTCTAACAGCCACTTGAAAATAGCCGAATTGGAGGCGGATGTGAAGCATTCAATGCCGCTCCCCTGAAAATAATGCTGATAGAACTGATATCCTGATCTGGAATCCTCAGTCAGCAATGTATCAAAATTCAGTTTGCTGCCTGCTTTCCCTCTATAGTATAAATGCTTCCCGCTTGATTTGAACATTCGCTTGAAGCTGTGATATTTTCCGCTTGCTTTGATCTCATATATTTCTTCAACGCTGTACGGCAGTTCATGCAGACTCTCCCGGTTGAATATTACATAATAATTATCCGTTCCTTTGATTATGCGTGCAAATTCCTTTGTTTTCAGATATTCAGCACCTTCATCAATAAAAACGATGCTGTCGCTGATGCTTTCGAGCTGATGCTGCCAGTCAAGATCAATCAAAGCAACACAAGGCTTGTCACACGAGATATTGACGCCGCTTGCATCATGCAGTCTGGTATAGTCTGCAATCATATCAAACAGCGTTGTTTTTCCGGTTCCGCTGTCTCCTCGAACGATTGTGATATTCCTTTGCAGATCGAATTTGAATACAGCATCCCTGTTCTTTACTTCAATATGATGCGTTCCTCTCATAGCTGCCTCACACAAATTCTCCGGCTTCTGCAACGAGATCGCCCATGTTCTTTACGATCTTGCCGGTATTGAGAACCCTGATCTTAAATTCGCCCTTTCCAAAATCCATTAGGTGCCGCAGATTGATAACCACTTTTCTCTCATCCGCTATTTTCAGGATCCACTCAGCACAGTTGTCCCCGCAAGTAGATGCATTGAAAACCTTTGTTTTATCATAGGCAATCAGCAGAAGTGTTTTCACTCCGCCGGACAGCTTTTTCGGACTCATATTGCCAAACACAGGGCTGGCGATTGTCTTTTCGTCAATTACCTCAGAATGATCAACGGATTGTATGATTTGTCTGGACAGCGGCTTGGTAATCCAGCTGTCTTTATAGGTGTTATTGAAAAACACATTGGTGTTATATATTGCATCCGGCATATCACCAAAAAACACATTCAGCATCGCGTATCACCTCTGTTATATTATTGGCATATTTCGTCAATGTATTCTGATATTATTATACACCATTACTGCCGAAAAAGCAAGCCGCACCAGGTCATTTTTTGAAAGCTCTCTGCGTAGGTGTGCGGAAGGCCTTACGTCCTCTCCGAAACAGCATGACCTCATCCCCAACGAACAACCGTATCAGCACAAATCGCTTGTATACGGTAATGCTGTGGATATAGGTCTGTAGTGGCGTTTGGAACGGCGGAGAGCCCTGCAGCGTGTTCTGATTACGCATCTGCGTGCTTTTCAGCACGCAAGCTGGTTTGTGTTTAAGGGCGGTTACGAGTGTAATTCAGAAAAAGCGAAGCGCATTGTCCTATGCTCAGGGCAATGCGCTTTTCCTATTCATTTCAACCTCTGTTACCAAACGCGCCTCATTATCTCATCGTTTCATTGGGAGAGAGATAGGAAATAATAAGCAGACATATGGCTTACTCCTACACCTTCCGGTCACCGCCTATGAGCATATCGTATGTCACGCCGTACTTTTCAGCAATATCTTTTGCATAGGACGATCCCTCCGGCTGTGCAAGCGCCACTTTGAATGAACGCCTGCCGTTTTCCGTCCGCATGATCAGCGAGGCGGCTCCTGCACCGCTGCTTTCGCGGGTCAATTCTGCGGCATCCTCACCCAGTTTGTGCATATGGGTATTGTAGATCGTCCGCGCGGCTTTGGCCAGGAGCGCTTTGACGGAATCTCTTGCGATGTAGTAACCCTCCTCAAATGAGGTGGTGGAAAATGTCTCATTCAGCAGAACAAGGCTTTTACTTGTGGATTGAGTAAAAATCTCCTTGAAGCGCACGCACTCCTCTCCTAACCGGCCCAGAGCCATTGTCTTGTCCTCGTCTGCCGGAAAATGCGTGTAGATGCAGTCGCAGGGAACATAGCGGAATTGCTCTGCCGGAACGAACAGTCCTCCCTGCGCCAGAACAAACAGCTGTCCGACAGCCTGCGTGATTGTTGTTTTTCCGCCGCGGTTTGCACCGGTGAGAATATAAACGGTATGCTCCTGATCGAACGCAAGGTCATTGGGCACGATCTCACTGACATTCTCCGTATTCAATGCAAGCTTCAGATTATAAAAGCCTTTTGCCGACATGGAAGTGCCGTCCGCAGTTTCCGGCTGTGCCTCGCAGAATACACAGCCCTTTTCTATCAGGCCGCTGATAAACTCCGCACATCTTATGTAATAGATAAACTCCGGCACCAATCCGGAAACATTCACGATCGCCACATTTGCGTATTTGGTCAGTGTGTCCCGCAGCTTTCTCACAAGGGAGCTGAGCATTTTAGTCACGACGGTATCGAGATAGAACGTAGAGTTTGCCGTTGCGTCATCCGCTGTTGCATTCACGATTGTTGAACCGGCACCGACCGAAAGAGAAGTCCGGACTGCAAGAAAGTCATCCCTGACGGCGTCAAGAATACCGCGCTTTTCCTCCCTGTCGATGACCTGATAGTGCATATCACCATCCCAATCTGCGGTATCGCGGAGCTTATCCTTCGATGCAATCGCATCAGCGAAATTGCTGACGATGCCCGACTTTTTGAACGGCTTTTTATTGACCGAGACCAGCCCGATGCTGACGGCTTCAAATCGCTCGTTGACATTGACGCCGAGGGTGACGCTCTGCACATCGGATGCATTCATTTTCAGCGCTGCGATGTCCTTCTTCATTTCGGCAAAGCAGGCATCGTCGTAAAGTCCGGTAATGTAATCGCGCAGTGCGGTCAGCCCTGCGGACTGAATCCGTGCATCGGAAAGACATTCCCGCATGGCTTCTACGGTTCTGATATAGTCATCCAGTTCATCAAGGCGGTGAAAGAGATGCCATAATCCGATTTCCTCATCGGAAGTCTTGTGCATAGTGGAAAAATCCTTCATGAACTGGATCTTATCAAACAGCTCCGTCATGGTCTTTCTCAGCTCCGGCAGATGCAGAATATCAGCGAAGATCTGCCGGCGGTATGCAGCGACATCCGCATCATCTGTGATCTGCGAAAGGATATTTTCGATCAGGCGGCGTTCCTTTGCGTCGCCTGAAACCGCCTCGCAAAACGATTCCAGCCCCAGATCATGCATTACATGATCCGGCAATCTGTGATATACGGGATTTGCTCTGGCAGGCTGTAAAATGCTGAATCCCATACAATCACCCATCACACTTTGTTTAGAGGAATGCAGATATAGCTGACCGTTTCGGCCGGATTTTTCGCCGGCGGCAGATAGAACTCCAATGAATAATTACCGGCTAACGTATACCCCTGCAAAGCAGGCAGCCATTCTGACCAGATTTGTGTATTGACCTTCTGCATGCTGTCAGGCAAAGCACCTTCGCAGCGGAACAGCGCCCACAGTCCGCCGGGAATCTGATAGGTTTCGCAGCCCTGCGGAATATCCTCCCACGGCAGGTACAGGTCAGCGATCCAGTAGTCAAAAGTCTTTCCGTTCATGTCCGTGCAAATGCCGAACATTCCTTTCAGGCCCTTCGTATCTGACATCCACTCGCCCCAGAAGCCCGGAACTTCCCTATAACTTGTTTCGGCACTGAACCGCTTTTTGATACCGACAACGGTAAACGGTGCCTTTTCCACAATTTTGTAATCCAGCATATTTCCGCCCTCCAATGTGATTTTGATATGCAGCGGAGCAAATGACCGCAGGTTCGCCCCGGATTCTCTTGCCTGCGCCGGGGTGATGCCGTGAAAGTGCCGGAAGGCTTTGGAAAAGCTGTCAGGCGAATCATAGCCGTACTTCAAGGCGATGTCGATCACCTTCCGGTCGGAGCAGGCAAGTTCCTGTGCTGCCAGCGTCATGCGGCGGGCCCGGATGTATTCTCCGACAGTCATACCGCACATCGCGCCGAAAATCCGCTGATAATAGAACGAAGAAAGCGCAGCCTTCTGTGCAATCCTCTCAATATCCAGCTCCTTCGTCAGATTTTGTTCCATATAATCAATGGAAGCCTGAAAGCCCTCGATCCAGTCTTTCATAACGGTCACCTCGTTCCGCTTGCATTTATTGTATCACATCAAGGCATGTTTGTCCCGACTTTTTCTGCACACTTTGTCGGGTGCAGAAAGCATCGCGCTGTCCAAGAACTTTCTGAATGCTCGTTTAATAGTCAGTGCAAGTTTTGGAATAACGATTATTCTTCCTTGTTCATGAGGATAACCTCACAGTTATAAACACTACACGACTCCCGGCCTTTCAATGATTGTATTTGCTATATGCTGATTCGGATAGAGCCGATAAGTATCATTTATAAAGGATAACGCAATAATTCACCCTATCCATATTATATAACATTGCCGCAAATAAAGCAATATATTCTATTATTATTTGAACGCTCTTTGTGTTGGGGTACGGAATGCCTTTCGTTTCCGGCGGAACAGTCTGATCTCGCCGTTGACTAACAACCGGATATCGACACGGCGCTTGGTTCGGTATCCGTCTTCATTGAGCAAAGCTGCAATGCACCTGCAGCTATAACCGGCAATGTACATACCGAATATCATTGCAACAATTTTCGCCTCTTTCTCATTGATGACAAGATGTTTTGTCTCGTCAACATCGTAGCCGAGTCCGGGGCATCCGCCGTTGTGCAGAGCTTTGTAGGCGTTCTCCTTCATGCCTTTCATGCTTTCTCTTGCAATATTGGCAGCATAGAATTCGTTGATTGCCTCCAGTAAACCTTCCAGAAGTATGGATTCCGGTGAATTGTCAATGCGTTCCAGTACACTGCACAGCCGGACGCCGTTTCTGCGCAACTTGTTCTTGTAAATGTTTGAATCATAACGGCTGCGTGCAAACCGGCTCAGCTGATGTACTAACACGATATCGAATTCGTGATTATCGGAATCTGCGATCATTTGCTGAAACTGCGGCCGCTTATCCGTTGATCCGCTGCACGCCCTGTCAAAGTAGCATTTTACGATTGTCCAGCCGTTATCTTCACAGTATTTCTTCATCGCCCTCAGCTGCGCAGAAATGGATTCTTCCCGCTGCAAAGCAGTAGAATAACGCCCGTAGCACGCCACCCGAAGCATATTGTCTTCCATGCCTGATCCCCCTGTATTACATCTGATTGGTCATTAATATTTTATCAGGCTCTTGCACACAAAGCAAGTTTTCAGACGGAAGATTTGCAGAACACCCAAAGCGTGCTTGCATTTCAGCGCAGTTCTCTACAGACAAAGAAAGCTGGATGCACCGATTGGCACGTTCGGCTCTCTGTTTGGGCGGGAAGGACTATTTTACCCTATATGTCTTGGTGACACCTTTGTTCTCGCCACGGCAGATCCCGCTGTAACAACCATCTTGGAACCTATTGCTGATAAATTTTCCTACGCGGCATTTATCGCCGCGGGAAAGACGTTCGTACAGTTCCGTATCAACACTACAGATAATCTCCTTAACCGTGCAGCTCACGCCGGTATATTCTCCGGTTTCCGCCCAATCCTCGAAGATCTCTACTGCTGCATCGAAATCTTCGGTGCAGCAGATATTCCAGTTGAGCACAAAATGCTCATACTTGTATCCGATCGGCGGTACGCCGCCGAGATGACGGGCTTCCTTTGCAAGTGTCAGCATTGCAGAGCGTGTATTCTGCGATAGCGTGTTTGAGAAATCCTCGGCAACTGCAGCTCTGACGGTTGTGAGCAGTTTGCTGGTGTTGCCGAAGGTATCAATACCGTCATGTACAGCGATAAACCGGATGCCGTTCTTCTCGAACCAGTCTAGGTCTTGCAGCTGATTTTTGGCATTACGATGCAATCTGTCTATTGCACGCACAATGACCGTCTTGGCCTGTACGGTGCCGTCGGCAATGTCTTTCAGCAACTGTTGGTACTGCGGCCTGCTGGTGTTTCTGCCGGTTTTAGCCGTATCAATGTAGTGCTTTTCAACCTCCATACCATGATCATCGCAGTACTTGTCTATGCAGGCAATTTGCGCAGAGACGCTATTCCCGTCATCTTGGTTATGACTGCTGTAACGAATATATGCTACAGCTTCTTCGATTTGTTTCATGGTTACGTCCCCTTTGAGTAGAAGTCTTGATATTACGGATATCATACGAGGATTTGGCGGCGATCTGCCGGAATGCACTTTCATGTTACTCCGCCTCCTTGGTTTGCTGCCGGAACAGGATATCAATAAGCACGTCGGCTGCGTGGTCGATGATCTCTGCCTCAGCAGCCACATTTACATCGTTGGTGTATTTCACATTATCAAAGCAACCGGGCTGCGCGGCCTGCAACTGCGTTCTCGAAGCCGTAATCGAGATTATCTGCTGTTTCATTTCCAAGCTCCTCTCCATCCTCTTCAAGCCAATCCTGGACCTCGGTGCTGACCGGTTTGTCCGGAATCAGGCCGAATGCGATCTCATTGACCTGCTGAACATCCAATTGATACGTATAGCAGGCCACACCGTCAATCACGAGCTTGGATTTGACACGATTTTTTGACTGCCTGATCAGCAAGCCATCTCGGTCTAGATATGTAATCGCACGCTTGATGTCGCTAATCCCGGCTTCTCGTAATAGTGTCTCAAATAATGTTTCGACAATGGCGACTGTTTGTATCTCCCCGTTTCGGCCAGTGCTCCAGCGGATGCCCTGTGCTTGCCGATATTTCGAGGAAATCAGCGCGAAAAGCTTTGTCACGACATTCCGTGCCGGGTCTGCATTTGATGCGATCTGGTTATTAATCTCAAGGCAAATCTCATACATCTCTTCCACAGCGATCTTAACGCCGAGTTCGCAAAGGATATCCGCCGTAAGAAGAATTACTGCAAATTCTTGAATCAATCGATCTGTCAGGCCGGATGGCTGCAGTCCCGGCAGTGATGCTAACTTCTTTTGAACCGCTTGATATTGATCAAATATGTTATCTTGATCCGCATTCAACAGGTAGCTTGAGAGCATCTCGGCAATTATACCGTGGTTGTCGGCGGCAAAGGACTTGATCGCATCGGCATGTGCAGCGTTCCGCGTATAATTTGCGTTTTCAAGATTCAGAATCCGAACTGCAAGCCCGAGGTTGTCATTCTCGGCTAGGTCCACGATGTGTGACTCTGATGAAAACAGCGCTGTGCACAACCATGTCTCTCGGTCAGTAAGCTGACTCTGCTGGTTAAGACGTAGTTTGTCGGCCCCCTGCGAAAAACTGTACACAAAGCTCATTTTATTGACTCCACGGTTTTCAATCGTTGATTCATCGTAGCATACAGGCACACCGCAATGTCTGCTCAAAAGATGAACCAGCGCGTTTTGCGTGCCGAAGAAGCCACTGCACACTGCTTCGTCTTCGGGAGACGAATACATAGATGCCGCGAGTTGAAGAGCCGTAGTTTTTCCGGTACTTGAAGTCCCGACCAGCGAGAGTCCGAACGAATTCAGCACCAGACTGCACATGATACGCAGGTATGCAAGTACGGTTGAACCGGCCGCCGTACAGAGCGCGTATTGCAGGTGGAAACAATCCTGAATCAGCATGTTCAGTTCTGCTATATATGCATCCTGTGAAGGCAGCGACAACTTATACCGAAGACGCGGAGGTTCGGTATTGGAGCCGTGCCAGAAGAGCTTGTCGTTGAACCTGCGCCAGCCGAGAATCAGCTTGGCATCTTGCACTTCAAACTGTCCGAGTAGCCACTGGAGATGGAGAGCCAACGCTTCGTGCGCTCTGTCTACCTTGGAGACCGCGATTCCCTTGGCATAAAATGACGGTACTATTTTTGCAGGCAGCAGCGACTCGAATGGAAAGCGCAGCACACGTTCTCCGGCGGCGATATCGGCAAAGAAGTTGCCATCTCGATCAACAACCACTGCTTTGACGGTAAACTCATCCGAAATCCAACTAGCATATGCTGAGTTGTTCTGTTCCTTAACAATACTAATGTAGCCAGCTGTCGTATGCACGATCCGGTGCTCCGCTGCGGTATTGCCGGACCCGGTGACGTATCTGCGAGCTTCATCATTCAGACGCTCATATTCAGCCGCTGTTATTCTCTTTGTTTTGTTCCGGTCGACCTTAAAGTCGACTGGAACAGCATGATCTATAAACATAGAAAACTCCTTTCAAAAAAGGGCTGCGGTCTCCGCGGCGCAGGGGCCGCAGCCGCAACAATCAATTCAGTTTACTTTTTAATTCTTTTTTGTCTTCAGCTGTCAGCTCGGTTATCGGTACACCCCGGATTGCTGCCTCAAACGGAATCGACACAGAGCAGTATCTGACGGAGCTGTTCTCGCAGCCTGTCGGGACGATCATTTTACCACTTAATACATGATGCTACTAGCCTCGCCATTCCGGCAAGGCTAGTTCTTTACTGCAAGGCGTCGATTGTTTGTCGCATACTCGCTTTCGCAGCTTCTGACACAGTAACCCAAACATAAACATCAAGGATCGCCGAGTAAAGTTCGGCGATCCTTGATGTATTAAGAACCGTTTTTTATTTGACGCTTACGCTGCTTCATTGAAATAGGTATTTATTGAAATATTTTTTCGGGGTGAACGCTGATGAAAACAGTAATCGTCTATTATTCAAAGCATCACGGCAACACAAAGAAGCTGATTGATGCAATTGCCGCCGCTGACAGCACGGTATCTCTGATAGATGTAACAGATAATCCTGACGCCGATCTTTCAGGATATGACCGTATCGGTTTTGCTTCGGGTATCTATTTTACATCCTTTGCAAAACAACTTCTCAGCTATGCTGAGGAGCATCTGCCTGAGAATAAGGACGTATTCTTCATCTACACTCACGGTGCACCAAAAGGCGGTTTTCTGAAAGATATTCGTGAAATAACGAAAAAGAAGAATTGCCGCGAGCTTGGCAAGTATCATTGTCTTGGCTTTGATACTTTCGGAACGTTCAAATTAGTCGGCGGCATCGCAAAAGGTCATCCGGACGGGAAAGAGATCACTGATGCGGTGAAGTTTTTCAAGAATTGTAATAAGAAAAGGGATATCGTTGCAGATAAGCAAATTGTCTGTCTCAATATTCCCGATAATTATTCATACATGGATGATGATCTGTGTGAACTTTTAGAATCTGATGTACCAGAGTATTTGTGAGGAATAATGCTCTCTTTCTCTGAAACAATGAGATAATGAGGCGCACTTTACAACAGAGGATGAAATGAAAAGGAAAAAGCGCATTGCCCTGAGTATAGGACAATGCGCTGTTTGTTGTCATGGAAGAAGAAAACGCTTTTCCGAACCGCGTCCCTGAATCTGAATCAAACCCTTTTCCTTCATAGTATTCATAAGGATATAGGTTCGTGTGAGCTTGATGTGTAGCAATTCCTGAACATCCTGATCCGTCATATAACCGTTTTTACGAATGAAATCCAGAATCTGCTCTTCCTGTTTGGTGATATCCGTGCTGACTGTTTTTGCATTCATGTTCGGAAGAATGATCTTGAATGTGTTGGCTGTGACCTGTATTTCAGGCTGAACCGGGTGATCTGCATAGAGACTGAATATCCGACGAATACCTGTTCCGTATGATTCTGTCATTTCCAGTCTGTGGAATAACTCAACAAGGTGGCGGTTTCGGGGCTGAGATATTCCGCTGCAAATATCTTTCACATTCAAACCGGGCAGTAATCCGCCGAGTGAAATGAATTCCATTTGCTTTGCATTGATGTTGATAATAATGCTGCCGCTGAAACTGTAATCACGGTGCAACAGCGCGTTTAATAGAGCTTCACGAACAGCAATAGCCGGGTAATCCGGATGATCTGTTTGCTGTAAACCCATTATTTCATCGTGATTAAGATCACAAAACATAAGGAACGTTAAGCATTCATTCAGCTGCTGAAAGACAGAGCCGCCGAATTCCTTGCTGTCCGAAGGAAGCGTATTCTGTTCATCTGAAAAAAAAGCGACTTTTACAGTGTGCTTGCACTGATCGGAAAGCAGCAGTGCAAAATTTGTGTAACTGCCATCCGGTGCATCGGTAATTCCATAAGAGTGGAACAATCCGGAACGAAAGGATATTTCGTTTTGAGAGAATACAGAACCTGTTTTCTGAAAGGTCAGGTTTTGCTCCAACGAAACTGCTTTCCAATACTGTTCACTTTCAGACTCAAAAATCAGTCGAGCAATCGCATTCGGTTTTTTTGAAGCGTTTTTCATTTTCTCACCCCACATAATAGGATACGATATAATTTTGATTTTGTCAAGTGAAAAGAGTGAAAAAGTGAAAGGATATTGCCGTTCTCACTGAACCGATTAATGCCATGATGCATAGGAAATCAGACTTTGACATATTAAAAGCACACAATCAGCGGGTGAAAAACGTGAAAAAGTGAAAAGCAAAGGCGAAAATGGCCTCGTAATCACCCTTATCCGCAAACCAGCTTATGTACTGAAAAGCACGCAAATGCGTCAGTCCTCATTCTAAAAGCTTCTGATTTCGCAGATAAGATACTGCACGGGTCGGGTCCACCAACCGGCAGTGCCGGTTTCCACAGTCGTGTTCCGGAAGTATCCGGTACACGATTTTTTCAGCAATGCGAAAGATTATTAAAAGAAGGAAACTGTTTTGTACCGCTATGTTGTTTTCGATATTGAGACACCGATTTTTTCAGCGCTCTGACCGCACATCATGCAGTCTTTGATCTGGGCGTCCTGAAAATAATGCCTGCGTGATTACGGAATCAGCCGGAAGACAACTGCTGCCCGGCATGAGCCATAAGCTGAATGTGATCTGTGCGCATTACGGCATTGCGCTTGACCATCGTCAAGCGGACAGTGACAGCCGCGCCTGTGCTGAGTATATGCAGCGCGGAGCCGATGTCAGTTCATTGATCCGTACATACCGCCTGAACTGATAACGGTCAGATACGAAAAAACCCGTCGTGCAGCGTTTACGACTGTACGGCGGGGATTTTCTATTCTTCGCAGCTTTCCATCAGGATCTCATTGTTATATCAATACCGAGAAGGATGTCACCACTTTAATCAGTGCTGCCCTATCCATTATGCCCTCTCAAAGCATGGTTACGGCACAGGCGTTTCCTCAAAGTGTACGGATTCAGCTGCCGTGCGCAGCCGGTACAGCGTTCCGTCCTGCGAGCGGAGCAGCAGCACCGCATAATAATTCTTTATGCAATCCTCCGTGACGGTCTCCTGCACCGTGCAGTACCATTTCGCCGTCCCGAAATCAGAAACTTCTCTCATATCCGCAAGTACTTCGTCCGTATCCGCATCCATGAGCTGAGCCGCAATCACCGTCGGAGCATCCTTCTTCGGCGATTCGGTCGGCTCTGCGGCAAATCTGTTGACCGTATCCTTGCCGAAGCCCTTGTTCTTCCACTCCGGTATGAGCCTCCATGCCTTGGTCTCCGCCGGTGCTTCGAGCAGCAGCCGCTTCATCAGCGTAAGATCGCGCAGCGTCAGTCTGCCGTCCGCATCGAGATCGGCATTCTGCCAGCAGTACATTTCATTGCCCGGCAGCCCGCTCATGCCGGAGACATACTTGAACAGCATCACGACATCCGCAATGCCGAACTGCTCATCCATATTGCAGTCGCCGAATACGGGCGCCCTGAACTGTCCGTCGTCGATCTCATTGATCGTGCCGTCCTCATCGACATAATAGCTTTCGACGGTCTCCTGTCTGGATTCCTCGCGCATACCCTGCATCTGCGTGAAGCTAAGCTGGAGCGTGCCGGGGCGCGTGACCTTGTAAACGCGGATCTCGTGTCCCATTCCGCCGACGGGCGGCATGACCTCAACACGCGAGATGCTGTATTTCAGCACCTCCTCCACGACGGCGGTTCCGCTCTGCGCAAATGTGACGGTAATGCCGCCGTCATAGCAGACATCGTCCGCATAGACGATATAGCCGTCATGCAGGGAGACTGTCTCGTTATTCTGCGTGAAATCGTTGAATTCCGTGATGCAGTCCGGCAGCCAGCAAAGCTCGTCGGTCTCAATGACGCCGGTCTCCTGATCGTTATATTCAAATGTCATCGGGCTGCCGGTGCTGTAAAGCTCATCTCCGCGGTAGACATTGATGACGATCTCCATTTTCGTTCCGAGATTCGGCTGATAGGTGTAGACATCGTAGCTCATATCCGCAAAGCCCTCTCCGTATGCAAGCGCAGACGGGGAAATGCCGAGCTTTGCGCATAGCTCCACATATTCCTGATACTTCGTTTTATAGTCCGGTTCGTTTTGATCGGGCTCCTCCGGCAGCTCCAGATGATAGGTGCTGTGCCAGGAAAGCGGCTCGCCGCCGTCCGGATTTCCGGGAATATCCGGCGTCATGACGACCTCAGAACGGTAGGTCCCGTAGCGGTCGCTCGGCTTCACGATGCAGACCGCATTGTCCACGATGCGCACGGTGCCGTAGGTATTATCGAAATCAAGCGCCTCTGCAAAGCTGGACGGAACCCAGTCCGGCGCTTCGAGATCGGGCGGCTGCGGCTCGGCATGAGCGGTCATGCCGCCGGTCAGCAGGGCGGTCAGCAGCATTGCTGCCGCAGCGGGTGCGGTATATTTTTTCATATCAGATCCTCCTTTTTTTGTACGGGTTCAGGGAATCAGTGCGTAATGAGTGCTTCGGCGATTTTCAGCAGCTCCTCTGCCGTGCCGCTGTTCGTGTGCATCGACACGACATATCTGCCGTCAAACCAGATCAGCTCGGTCGCTTTCGGGCCGTACAGCATATAGGCGCGGCTGCCGCTGACAGCGGTTTCCTCATAGCGCGGGAATGAGGCACGGCTGTGAATCTGCCATGTGCTGACGCCGGATGAAAAATACGGATAATATTCCGAGCCGTCCGGCGCAGTGATTTTGTTCATGTATTTGTATCCGTTTTCGGATTCTGAAACGGCGGTATAGCCGTCCAGCGCGACCGAGAATTCCGGCATCGGATAGGGCGTTGTGTCCTCAAACAGATATTCGGTGAAGAACTGTGTTGTCGAGCGGCTGTCATCGAAAATGATGCGCAGCTCGCCCTTTGTCCGTTCCGATTCGGGTGCATCGTCCGCTGCCGCATCGCCCTTCGGCGCGGTACCGGCGGATTCGCGTTCCGATTCATCCGGAGAATCCTCCCCGGTCGGCTCGGCGGGCATCACGGGCGCGGGATCCTCCGCGTTCTCATGAGGCGGCCGTGTTTCGTCAATGCTTTGCGTTTCCGTTGCGGGCAGTTCCGTTGCGCGGACGGCAGTTGTCTGCTTCGGCGCGGCGGTCGTCTGTCTCCGCGGCTGTGCCGTTGTCTGTTTCGGTGCGACGGTCACGGTATCTGCCGCCGGCTGCTGCGCTGCATCGGTTTGCGCCGGCTTTGCAGATGTTTCCCCTGCGGCAGTCGTGCCCGAAGGGGAGGGCGCGGCAGCCGTGACGGTCACGGTCTGTGCAGACGGCTCTGCGGATGCAGGCGCAGTGGTTCCTGCGGCGGAAAGAGAAAGTGTATATGCGGCCGTTGTCACCGGCTCTGACGCGGGGAGCGTTTGCTCCGTGACAACAGTGACAGCGGTATCAGCAGACTCCGGACTGAGCACATCAGGCTTTGCAGCGGAAAGCTGCATATATCCGACGGCACCGGCAATCCCGGCGGTCAGCAGCAGACAGGCCGCCGTGACCCAGCGGTTGATGTGCATATGGATCGAGCGCTCCGGCTTTGCGGTGAAGGGTTCTGCATCGCCGGACTGCATCTGCCGGTATTTCCGCATACTTTCGCGGAAAACGGCATCCATATCCCAGTCAGCGGGATACTGCTCGGAGATCTGTTTTGCGGTCGCATCGTCCACGCGGCGAAGCGGATTCATCCTGTCCTGATCTTTCATAGTATCCCCCCTTAAAAAGAAATGCCCTTATCCGCCAGAAGCGTCCGCAGACGCTTCAATGCACGGCTCAGCCGGACTCTGACGGTCACGGGCCTCATGCCGGACGCCGCCGCAATCTCCGCAGCACTGCGCCCGTAATAATATTTCTGTATGACGATGCCGGCATCCGGCTCGCCGAGTGATCGAACGGTTTCGTATAGGGTGCGGCTCAGCTCAGACTGTTCGTATTCTGAGGGAATGTCCGTGCCGTCGGCAATATCCGGCGCTTCATCCTGCGGGATGAGAGCGCGTGCCTTCTGCGATGTACGCCTGCGGAACAGATCGACCGCCGTGTGTTTTGCGAGCGTACCGAGATAGCTCTGCAAAGCGCCCGGCGCGATCGTATCAAAATGCAGAAATGCCGCGGCGAACACATCGCTGACGCATTCCTCTGCGTCCTCGGCTGTGCCGACCGTGCGGATCTGCCGCCAGACGATCGCGTAGACATAGCTCTGATATTGCTGAAATACAGCGCGGAAGCCGTCCTCCTCTGACCTGCCGATCAGCGCGCGCAGCTCATCTTCGGTCATACGGCCCTCCTTCATTGGCGAAAGCGGTCTGATGATCGCTTTCATATTTACAATCGCAGTCCGGTGCGGAAGTGTTACACGGAAAGCGATATTTTTGACTGAGGATCTGAAAAATTTGCGGAATTCATAAAAATTTTCTGAAACAGACTTGAAATTTCAGCTGAAATATGTTATACTGTCTATCGGTGAAACATTCGCCGGATTACATACAGGAGAATAATAAAATGGATCAGAATACAATGAAAAGGATCGGCCGTGAAATGAGCATCCTGATGAGCATAGCAGTCAGCCTGACGCTTTCCCTTTGCGGAACGCTCCTCTCCGGACATTTCACGATCGGGGGCTTTCTGCTGAGCTTTGCGGTCAGCCTTGCGATCAGCCTTGTGATCGGGCTGCTGGTGCCGATGAAGCCGCTCTGTGACCGCATTGAGCAGCGCTGCGGGATCCGTCCGAACACGATCCCTGCGCGGCTGCTGGAGACACTCGTTTCCGATCTGCTCTATACGCCGATCATCACGACCGTGATGACAGTGATCGCCTATAAGCAGGCGACCGCACACGGCGCTTCGATCCCGTTCGTGCCGATGCTGCTGCGCTCGCTGCTCATCAGCCTTGCGGTCGGATATGTGGTCATCATGATCCTGACGCCGCTGTTTATGAAGCTGGTGCTGAATCGTCACGGCATCGGCGCACCGCCCGCCCGCCGCGATCATGACAAACAGTAAAAAAGGTATCGCTGCGCGATGATCGGTCATGGGCTCTGCCCAAACCCGCCAAAGGGACTTGTCCCTTTGGAATCCCGCTATATAGAAAGTACGCACTTTTTCTACAGACTAAGAAAGCCTGAGCCGAAAAGCTCAGGCTTTCTCTGTATTCTGAGGTTATCCGAGCTTGATATCCGGATGATCCTTGATTGCGAGCATTTTGAAATGCTCCAGCATATCCTCGTCATTCTCGCCGTTCTCGGCCGCGTCTCTTGCCGCAATGAAATAATCCCAGCTGAGATCCTCGTCATACGGTCCGCGGACATTCCAGAGATCCACAGCCTTCGCCTGCTTCAGCAGCGTCGGAATCTCGTTTATGCCGCCAAGCAGCGGGTTGCTCCGCTCAATATCCTGCATCGCGATCTCGTTATTGACGAATTCACCGTACTGCTCTGCATAATCGCGCATGGACTCTGTATTGACATTGAAATGCTCGACAAAATCATGTGCAAGCGAACCGGTGTTGCATCTCTTCGACAGCAGCATATAATAGCCGCCCCAGAAGAATGGCGCAGGGCCTTCGGTGAAGGCGTATTTGCCGTAGGTTCTGCCGTTTTTGCCGCCCTCTGCGTTTCCGAGCGTACTGTCCTCACCGCCGATCACCCACCACGGGGCTGCGAAATAGCCGAGCGTGCTGTCATCCTGTCCGACTGCATACCATTCTTCTGTCCATTGTGCCGCATCTGTGACATAGCCGTTGTTATAGAATGTTTTGAGACGGGCAGCGAACGCGAGGTCATTGCCGGTGATCTGCAAGGTGCCGGTCTCATCGAGCCACGGCTGTGTCCGCTGATACATCCACGGGTACATCATGCCGTAGAGCGTCGCAGTCATGGCAGTTTTGCCGCCGGATGCCGCCCTGACCTTTTCAGCGGTCTGCGTGAAGTGATCCCAGCTGTCAACGAATTTCTGCATTTCCTCCGGAGACTTCGCGCCGAGATACTGCTCCGCGAGGTCGGTGCGGTAGAGATATCCGCCGGGATATGCGATCGGCGAAACGCCCTTCAGCACGCCCTTGCTGTCGCGGCCGATCTCCTTGGTATAATCAAAGCACTTGTTGAAATCGGACTCCTTGAAGCCGAGATCGGTGACCGGCAGGCAGTAGGTGTCGCCCTCGGAGAACTGCCGGATATAATCCGCTTCGCAGATGATGATATCCGCATCCTCCGAACCGGCGAGATATTTCGGATATGCCTCGACCGACTGTGCGCTGTAGTCGGAGACTGCCGCGATCTGGATCTTGTCCTTATATTCCGGATGTGCCGCCTCGAAATGTTCCTTCATCTGCTCCATATCGGTGCTGCCCCAGCAGAGAACCGTCAGCGTATCATCCGTATCGGGAATCCTGTTTGCGGGGCGCTCGCCGTCGATCAGGTCGAACCAATCAGTCGGGGCGCCGGAGACCGTATTCGCCGTATAGTAAAGAAGAATGTACTGTGCATCCTCGGCGGCGACCTTACCGTTGAAATCGACATCCGCCGCTTCGGTTTCCTCATCGGTGAGCGGACTCGGCTGACCGGTCAGGGCTACCGTGTAGGCTTCGAGCGTTTTCTGTGCATCGTCGGCCTTGATGAGACCGTCGCCGGTGACATCGCCGCGCAGGAAGGCGGCCGCCGGAAGCTGTGCTGCGGGGTTGACTGTGCTGAGCAGCAGAATTGCTGCTGCAAATGCGGATACTTTTCTGTGTACTGTGTTCATAATGTATTCCCTTTCTGTTCTGCAATGTTGAATGTGCCGGCAGATACAGCCATATTATAGCACATAATGACGAAAAGTGCAATGGATACAAAAAATAAAATGAACTGTTCCGCAGCCTGACAGCATATCGGAGCCGGGCACTGCCGACGGGATGTGTCAGTTTTATCAATCCGCAGTGACAATCCGTATATTTCATGCGGCGATTTTACAGTTCGCAAGTTCAAAGAGTGCAGAAAAGTTCAAGTTGTATGTAAAAAGCATCATTGTGTTTTCCTCTTTCCGGCGCTATAATAAAATCAAAGATTTGTACCGGATGTAATAAAAATACAGCAATTCCGGCGCAGATTTCAGAGAAAATGCAAATGCGTATGCTTGCAGAAATGCCGGACGGGATCCGCAGCTCCCCCTTCCTGCGGATGCCGCCGGGCGATGGGAAAACAGGAGGATCACTATGAAAAATGCAAAAGCTCTGGCAGCCGTTCTGACCGGCCTGCTGGCGATGCAGTCCTTGCAGATGTGTCCTGCAAAGGCCGCTGACACCTACGAATGGGAATCCGGCACGATCTATGACACCGGCACTGAAAAGACCGAGGTCACGGCGCTGACCGGCGCGAGCGGCGGCAAGGCCGTCAGCCTGCTGGATGCGGGCGATTCCGTCACGCTGACCGTCAAGGCGCCGTCGGCGGGGGCATATACGCTCGCGATCCGCTACAGCCAGCCCTATGATGAGACCGGCAAGATCCAGAATGTTCTGGTCAACGGTGAAAGGGCTGACACGATCTCCTGCGGATATACCCAGTCGGGTGAATTCGATACCGTCAGCATCACCGCGACTCTCCGTGCCGGCGAGAACAAGATTGCAGTCGAAGCCTCCTGGGGGTGGACATATCTGGATACACTGACTGTGACACCGTGGCAGGGCGGCAGCGTCACCGTCGGGGCGCAGCTCTCGAATCCGAAGGCCACGCAGAAAACGCAGTCGCTCTATGCCTATCTCTGCGATACCTACGGCAAAAATGTGCTGGCCGGTCAGCAGGAATCGACATGGATGGGCAGCGAGGACTATGAATTCAATATCATCAAAAATGCAAGCGGCAAGCTACCGGTCATCCGCGGTCTGGATTACATGGGAGAAGACTTCTCCGGCTGTAACCGCCGCGCAAAGGCATGGGCAGCAAAGGGCGGCATCGTCACAATCTGCTGGCACTGCGGCGACAATTTCAAGGGCAGCCACACCGAGGCCATGAATTCCAATCCCGACTGGTCAAAGCTGCTGACGCCCGGCACGAACGAATACAAGGCGCTGATTGCAGGCATGGACAAGGGCGCGGCGGCGCTCAAGGAATTGCAGGAGGCGGATATCCCCGTGATCTGGCGGCCGTTCCACGAATTTGACGGCGCATGGTTCTGGTGGGGCAAGGGCGGCGCAGAGAATTTCAAAAAGCTCTGGAAGCTCATGTATGACCGCTATACGAATGAATGGGGACTGAATAATCTGATCTGGAATCTCGGCTATTCCGGCGATGTCAAGGACGGCTGGTATCCGGGCGATGCATATGTCGATATCATCGGCGCGGACACCTATGTCAATCACACCGGCTCTCTGGTCTCGATGTATCAGCGGACGGCGAATGTCGCGAAAAAGCCGGTCTGTCTGCATGAAAACGGCCCGATCCCCGATCCGGAGAAGATGAAGGCCGACGGTGCAAAGTGGCTCTGGTTCATGACATGGCACACCTCGTTCATCGACAGCG